>CANDKY010000033.1 GCA_947385425.1 uncultured Lachnospiraceae bacterium
TTCATAAAGTTTGGATAATTCAGAAAATCCAAATATTTGGATTTTTTCAAAGAGAGCAAGGAGGGAATAGAGATTATGTGCCGGGCTATGGAAGATATGAGGAATCAGACATTGAAAGAGGGAGCAATCAATTCCGCAAAGAGAATGTTGGCAGATGGGATTTTGACACTTGAAAAAATTGCGGAATACGCAGGACTTCCACTTGACGAAGTGAAAAAACTGAAAGCAGAACGGATAAATCCGTAATTGGATAGACTCTGCCCCCAGGATATGATATATTGGAATCATGGGAGCAATACTTTAAAACGGACAGAAACCACGAATTATTTTCCAAAAAGAATGGGGGATTCTATCATGACCGAACTGGAAAAATGCATGGCCGGGGAATATTATGACTGCCACGACAGGATATTCCTGGAATTTAAAAACACTGCAAGGGCGCTGCTAAAAAAATACCATGCCCTTGCTTACGGGCAGAAGGAAGAAAAAACAGAAATTTTAAGGCGGCTATTCGGGGGGATCGGTACAAATGTATCGGTAGGGCTCCCGTTCCTCTGTGACTACGGACGGAATATTTACCTTGGCAGCAACGTGTCCGTCAATATGAACTGCACGTTTGTGGACTGCAATAAAATCACCATCGGGGACAATGTCCTGATTGCATCCAATGTCCAGCTCTATACCGCCGCCCATCCCGTAGAACTGTCCGAAAGGCTTACCCCGGACTGGGAACCCGGGACGGAAGAATATTTCTGCCGTACCTATGCCCTTCCCATCACAATCGGAAACGGCTGCTGGCTGGGCGGCGGAGTGATTGTCCTGCCCGGCGTGGCTATCGGCGCAGGTTCCGTGATTGGCGCCGGTTCCGTTGTCACGAAAGATATCCCTGAAAATTCACTGGCCGTTGGCAATCCCTGCCGGGTCATCCGCCCTATTAACAAAAGCCTGCCCGGAACCCCTTAGAGCCTGTTTAAAATCTCATTTTCACCATCTGTACACGGTGTATCCGTTTCATCCTTTTGCAAGATCTTTGCCCCGAATGAAGGGGGGCGATGCCCCACTGCGCCTCCCTCATTCGGGGCAAACCACTCACAAAATGCGGTGCACATCTGGCAAAAAGCAGATTTTAAACAGGCTCTTACAATCCCTTACCTGTTCTCATTCACATAAATCTGCACCCGGCTCTGGATAATCCCGGCTACTTCTTCCGCTTTCTTCTGTCCCGCAAAATAAGGCTCCGCCTCTTCCATCACGATATTCAATAAGGCTTCGTTATTGGAATAAAACTGATTTACGGTTTTAACATAAGCAAGCAATCCATCCACTTCTTCCCTGCTCATAGGGGTAATCGTAACTTCCACGCCCCCTACCATATAAGTCTGGTCCTCTTCCACGATATTTCCGTCTATATCCTCATAAGTCGGCGTCTTCATAGCCTCCTGCCCAAGCTTCTCTGCCTGCTCCAGGCTTAAGGGCCACTGATAATCCATCTTCCCCTGGTATTCTTCTGTCAGGAAATAACGCATGAACTGCCATGCCCCGTCCTTATTCCCGGACTTCGACGACATCGCCATTTCCATATTCCCGGAAAGCGCCGCGCCGTTCCCCTTACTGCCGGGGAATCCGATCAATGTGATATCCTCGCCGAAAGTCCCCTTTTTATCAAAATTGTAGGAAGAAAAACCGCTTAAATACAACGGCTCCAGAAGTACTCTCCCTTCCCTCCATAAACTGTCATAATTTTCCCAGAAATTTTCACCGTAATAATCCTCATCCAGTTCCTCCGGGAACTGCCCGGCGAATTTCAGCAGCCCGATAAACTCTTCCGAATCAAAACTGCACTTCCCCGTTTTCCAGTCAATGAACTGTTCCCCGGACATCTGCATCCCGTAACTCATCAGGTTTCCCCGCGTCATTTCCGAAAAAACTTGCGTGCCCTCCGGTTTCCCCGCCATTACCTGATACAAATCCTCCAATGACCAGCCGGGCTCCGGCCCGACATCCGCCGTTTTCCCTGATACCGTAAAAACAGTAAAGGACGGCGCAATGCGGTATAATTTCCCATCCGTTTCATAGAGCGACAGCACATTCGGGAAGAAATCCTCCCGCGCCATTGCTTCATCTTTATCGATATATGGGTAAAGGTCTTCAAACAGCCCCTTTGAAATATAACTGTCCACAGGCATATCGCTCTGCAGCATCAGGATATCCGGCACCTTGCCCGATGCAATATCCGTATTCAGCCGTGAGAAACCGATTGTATAATCCTCGTCCGTATTATACTTGGAATAATCCTCCACGGTAATCCGGTATTCTTCACTGGCCTTATTGAACGCCACCACCTGCGTCCGGATATCCCAGTCAAACCCGTTACAGCCCAGGGTCAGCACGATCTTATCTTTTACATCTTTCGGATCCACCTTCGTGAACTTGGTAAGCACCGACTCCCCGTCCTCATCATCAACTACCCCGTAAAATTCCGTTTCGCTGAGCGCAAAAAGGCAGTTTATATAATAGTTCATCAGATCCGAATCGATGAAATTCATCATCTCTGTCATCTCTGTATCCCCCAGGTTGTAACCGTATATACTCCCGTCCCCAACCACCAGGAAATCATACCCCTTGCCGGGATACATCACGCCATAGCCGCCGGATCCGCCCGGCAGCGAATAATCCTGCGACAGCTCCCCGGTATCCACATTCAGCTCGTTCAGTAAATCCTTACCGCTTTCCGGGCTGTAATACCGCAGGACTACCTTCCCGTCCCCGGCCTGGAAAAGGCTGTAGCTGTCTATCCCTTTCTGCAGCTTTACTTCCCCCGTCCGGCTGCCCTCCGCATCGTAAAGGGACAGCCCGTCCGTATCCGACAGCAAAATCCTCCCGTCCTCCAAAAGCAGCATCTTTTCCACCCAGTAGGCATCCGGATTTTCGCCGGTCAAACGCTGTTTCCACAATTCATTCCCCGCCCCGTCCAGCTTCACCAGATAATATTCGTCCACCCAGATATAATTATCCGGATCGCTGTCGTCCTCATAATAATGGTTCCATATGGAAAAATAATTTCCTTCTCCGTCAGGGATAATCTGGGAATAGGAAGAATCATCCGCCACATCCAACTGCGTTACCTTCCGATCCGTCCCGTCCAGGTCCTGGCTGAATATACGGAGCGTAGTGCCGCCACCCTCCTCTTCGGGGACCCAATGATAAGCCGTAATATATATCCTGCCATTCCTGACCTGGATATCATTGATACTGCTCCCGTCCTGGATTTCCTCTATATCTACAGCCTCCGACCGGTACACATGCTCCTTTGACTTTACGGCGGCCTCCTCATTCTGCTTTCCGCCGCAGCCCGCAGACAACAATAACATACAGCAAAATGCCGCCCAAACCGCAGCGCGCCCCATGCCGCCGAACCGGCTTTGCGCCGCATTACGGAAAATTTTACCTGCTTTCATAATACCCCTCCCCATACTTTGTGAAGTCCCTGCCTGCAAAAATATCCGGCAGGTTTTCCATCTTGTGACAGGACTCCCCGTGTTTTCCCTCAGAGCCTGTCTGCGCCATATTTGGGCGCCTTATCAAAAGTATTTCCACTTGTTTTTCTCACCGCGGTAGCGTTCCGCTGCCCTGTCCTTGCAATCCACCCCAAACTGCCATACCGTCCGCCATGTCCACTGTTTCCTCTTCCACAATATAATCAATACGGCAATTCCGATAACTGCCGGGATCAGGAGGAATAAAATCTGCAGCACAAGTACAAGGGCAAGCACATCCTCCCATCCCCTTGCCACATTTTCCCAATAAGGATAATGGATCGCATGGTCATTCATGGAACGCAGGCCAAATTCCGATATCACGGCCAGCAGGCTTTTCATACCAAAACGGGAAGAATTTTCCACCACCCACATATCCGTCTCGCCTATGCCGAAAGCTTCCTTCACTTTCGTGTAGGCAAAATCTTCCACCGGATCAGGCATCACGACCTCATACGTATTGATCCCCTCCGCCGTCCCAAGTTCCGAAAGCGTCCCGCTTGACACATAAGCCAGGGTTTTGTCCAGTCCGGCCGCTTCATGGAAACGCCCCTCCTGCCTGCGGATAACGCCCGCGACATAATGGGGGACGCCTCCTATCGTCACCTGCATGCCGACCACATCATTGGAACCGAACAACTGCCATGCGGCCTCCTCGTCAATGATAATCTTATCATCCATCAGGTCATTCCCGGAAAAATAGGAACCGTCCAAAAGCTGTACCGGATGGAAAAAGAAAAAATCGCCGCCAATCCCTATGGCATTTGTATCAAGCGTTGCTTTCCCACTGGAAAGCGTCACTTTTCCCACTTCACTGTATGCGTCCGCCCAAAGCCTAGCATTCTCATTGGGCGCCGTTATCGACGCCTCCAGGAGCACCTTATCCAATTTTTCCTCAAAACCCCTGATTTCATTTTTGTCTATCCCGGCGCTTTCCGTAAAAAAGCAGGTAATCTGCGCCGCATCGCCTTCCCCTGACCAGCGCTCCGCGGCCCTCTGATCCAACAGTGCGCCCTTCCTGCCCGCAGCCCATATGGTAAGCCCGCACCACAACAGGAGGCATAAGGCTGACACTGCCGTCAGAAATATCTGTTTCAGGGAAAAAGCCATAAGCAATCCTTTCATTTTATTCATATCCCACTTCCAGCCCCGGCTTAATCGGTCAGACGGACCTGTTTCCCGGCCTCTACCGGCTTCGTCGCCGTCGTAATCACATATTCATAGCCATATATTCCTGCGGTAATCGCCGTATGCGTATCATCCGACGCCAATACCTCCACATCTACCCTTGTCGCAATGTAACGGTTCCCGAGAGGGCTGCTTTTCGATTCCACAATAAGGATAAACTTGCCGTTATTGTCCTCCCGGATAGCGCTGTTTGGCACTACCAGTTCGTAATCCATACTCTTCTGCCCGATAGACAGGCTTAAAGACTGCCCCGCCTGCACATCCCCGTCCACCTTGAACGTAAGCTGCTTTTTCTGCGCCGGTTCGTTCGGATCCGGCCTGATAGAAGCCAGCGTAACCTTCACGTCATCGTAATACCATGCATTCTGCAGCTCCGCCATATCCCCGACCGAAAGCTTCTTCGCCTGATCGTTTGTGGCGGAAAAAGCCATCGTATAACCCTTCCCGGCCACCTGCATCACCGCCGCCGCTTCTCCCGGTTTGGTAGATTCCCCCGCCTTATAGGCAAGCGACGTTACCGTCCCCGCGACAGGCGACTTTATGGATGCCCCTATGGCCTTTTCCTTTAACTCGTCGATCTCTTCCTCTTTTTTTGCGATATCGTCGCTTATCTTCGCAAGATCCAGCTCCGCGTTGATGTCCGCGTTCATTTCCGTCTGTTCTTCCTTCAATAAATCATACACCGCCTGGGCGTTCTTAAGGGCCGCCTCCGCATTTGCAAGCTGGTTCTGGTATGCCACCGATGCCTGCTTGTTGGCATTCATCTTATCGGTCAGATTCCTGTCCGCCTGGTTCAGTTTATCCTGTGCTGCCTGAACACTGTCCCCTGGCGTGTAAACCATAGCTTCGACTTCCGCCAGGCGCGCCTGCAGATCCCTGAGTTCCCCTTCCCTGCGCTCCAGCTCCGATTTATTCCCGTCATGGTTCCCTAGCTGGTTCGCCGCATCGTCGGCAAGCTCAACGGCGATTTCATACTGGGACACCGCCGCGTCATAATCGTTCAGAAGAGTTGCGTAAGTCTGATACCTGTCGTCGCTTTCGTTGATCCACTGCCTCAGCTCGTCAATATTTTCACCGCCGGTATAAGACGGATCCTGTTTCGCCGCCCCGTAGATATTGCTGAGTTTTTCGGCTACTACCTGCTTTGCCGCTTCCCGCCTCTCAATATAAACGTCTATACCGCCTGAGGTAAAACTTCCGTCCGCAGCTTCCGCAGAATCCCCGTCTCCGTCCCCGGTTCCGAAACTTCCTCCCACGCTTCCGGCAATGCCTTCCGCATTACTTACATTATCCTGCAGACTCTTGATAATCTCTTCTAAATCCCTGATTTGATATTGTAAATCCGCCATTTTCTCCGATTTCATCCGGGTGAAAGCAGCCTCCGCATTGCTTTCCGCCGTCTGTGCATTGGCGAGATCCACCCCGGCCTCCGCCTTCTGGTTCTCTTCCCCTATGGTATTGATGGTCGCATTGTTCGTGTTGACCGTACTCTGCAGAGTAAGGGTTTCAAGGGCTTCCTGGCAGTCCTTCACCCTCTTCTGGGCCGCGTCAAGCTTTTTCTGCATGTCGCCTACCTTGGCCTGCAGCGCGGCAAACCCGTCTACATTCCCGTTTGCAACCTTGGTGATGATTTCCGACGAAACATTGTTGCCGAATAAGCCCTTCATATAGGAAAGCTTTAAGTCCTCCAACTCCTCTTCCGCAGTTTTGAGTTCATCGCTCTCTTTGTCTTCCAAGTAGTAGAGAACCTGGTCTTTCTCAACCTCATCCCCCTGTTTCACCGCAACACTGGAAATCACCCTGGTTTCATCCACAATAACGTTATAAGGGTCGGTAGCTTCTATCGTCCCCGTCCCCCTGACTTTCTCCGTAATCGATCCGCTCTGGACATATTCCGTAGCAACTTCCGGCAGGGAATAATTCATAATTGTATTGGAAAAGAAGGTCAGCAAAAGCATAATAGTCAGAAAGATAATCGCCGCGTTTTTTACCCATTCCCTTCTCCTTGCCGGATTCGTATTCTCGTTCATCTATCTTCTCCTATTCCAGTTTTATTCCAGTTCCGCCAGTCATCCGAAAAGGGGCATAACCTGTGGAAAAAATCCTGCCCCTAATGCATGGTCAGGGTTTTTTCCAGCCCCTTTTCGGATGACTGGCTGTTTTTATTCCAGTTCCACATATCATCCGGAAAGGGGCACCGCCCATGGAAAAAATCCTGCCCCTAATGCATGGTCAGGGTTTTTTCCAGCCCCTTTCCAGATGATATGCTGTTTTTATTCCAGTTCCGCCAGCCATCCGAAAAGGGGCACCGCCTGTGTAAAAAATCCTGCCCCTAATGCTGGTCAGGGTTTTTTACAGCCCCTTTTCGGATGACTGGCTGTTTTTTATTCCAGTCCTGCATTACCATCCCTTTGTTGCACGCCTGCGTTACGTCCCTCCGCGCCGGGAGGAAAATGCCGCATTCCAGGCATTTTCCCGGAAATGACTTAGTTTCTCTTAGGCTGCGTTTTTTGCGGCCTTAGTGAAACTTCATTTCCTAACCTTTGATCCCGCCCTGGTATGTGATTCCTTCCACCAGGTAGTCTTCCCCGTAAAGGAATACAAGCAGCGTCGGGACCATGTATATCGTCGCCACCGCAAAAGCCAGGCCGATTTCCCCGTTTTTGATCTTCGAGAGGAATACGGACAGGGGATGCATGGCATCGTCCGAAAGCAGGATCAATGGCTGCTCCACCATGTTCCAGTAATCAATAAAAATCAGAATCGCCACCGAACACATACAGCCCCTGCACAACGGCATGCAGACATGACGGAATATCTGCCACTCCCCCGCGCCGTCTATCTGCGCCGCCTCCATAACCGAAACCGGGATTCTCCGCATATATTTTGTGAGCAAATATACCGCAAAAGGGGAAAATATCCCCGGCAGCCAGATTGCCCAGCGGGTGTCCAGTATGTGCAGCCAGCTGGACACCAGATAATTCGGCACCAGCGTGACCTGATATGGCATCAGCATCAATATAATGTAAGTAAAAAATATAATCTCTTTTAGTTTTCCCCGGTATCTTGTGAAACCATACGAAGCCAGCAGCGCCACCAAAAGCTGGAAACCTACAATCGGCACAACCAAAATCACGGAGTTCCAAAACTTGAACAGGTAATCCGGGCTTTTAAACAGCACGGTAATGTACTGGCTGAAGGAAACCATATCCGGGATGAACTTCAGGTTTACCTGTTTGGAAATAAAAGTTTTCCCTCCCGAATCACTGGTGGCAAATACCTGCCCGTAATTGGAGGATATCTCTGAGGCGGACATAAAGGAATTGGTAATCGTAAGCACTATGGGCATCAGGAATAATACTGCAATCAATGCGGCTATGAAAGCCGCCGCGCCGCGCCTTACCTTCGTCAGACGCCTCTTCCTCCCTATCATTCTTCTATATGCATCCTCGCTTATTTCCAGCTCCGCGCGTTTCTTCCTGCCGCCCGTCATCCTTCCACATCCTTTCCGAAATAATTTTCCGTCAGGAATAAAATACCTATGATGACTACCATTACCAGTGACATCATAATCGCAGCAGCCGACAGCTTCTGATAATCCAGGTTCCCAAACGTATTGTTCATGAAATGCTGCATCATATATACTGTATTATATGGGTAATCATCCGTCAATAGGTAGATTTCCCGGAATACCTTAAATGAATTAATCAGCGACATAATCGTCACAAACAGGATGGTCGAGGAAAGATACCTTATCTTAATATGGACAAATATCTGCCATGGCCTGGCGCTCTCCAGAACCGCCACCTCCAGGATATCCTTTGGTATACTTCCCAGCGCAGACATAAACAGGATCATATTATAACCCAGGTTTTTCCACAAAAAAAGTACAATGATAACCACCTGCGCATGTTCTGATTTCAGCCAGTCGATTTTATCCATGCCGAACAAAGCCGTTATGTCATTCACCATACCGTTATAGTGGAACAGCACCTGCCAGATCAGCACAATGGATGCAATCGGCACCATCATCGGCGTCAGGAAAAATGTCCGGAACTGGCTCTTGAACGGTATCTTGCTGTCCAGCAGCATCGCCAGGCCAAGCGAAAGCACCACGGCCAGCGGAACCGCTATCACGGAAAATTTCATCGTATTAAATGCCGCCTGCCGGAATGCCGCATTCCGGAATACGTTTTTAAAATTATCCAGAAAAACAAAGTGATGCTGAACCGGGTTGTTCACTACCGAATAATAGATAACGACAAAGAAAGGAATCACAAAGAACAGCATTACCCCGAATACGCTCGGGGTTAAAAATGCCGTCGCAAGCTTCCTGCTCCTTGCATTCTTTTTCTGTATCCCGCCTTTCTTTTCCGATTGTCCCCTTTCCCCGGCCCCGGGCTGCCCCTCCCGTCCGGAAAGCTTTCCCCGCAGGGGCAGCCTGTGGCCTTTCGCCCCTCTCTTCTCTTCTCTTTTCTTTTCTCTCACTTTTTTCGTTACACCAACCTCTGTTTCATCTCATCCGGGCCAGAGCGTGTTTGAAAAACCATTCCCGCCCTCTGCACGCCCTGTTTCCGTCCAAATCCAATCAACGCGGCCCTGCCTGCCTTATTTCGTCTCATCCAGGTAAGTCTGCACCCGGTTCTGCACCAGTCCGGCTACATCCTCCGCGCTCTTCTGCCCGTCAAAGTAAGCCTGTGCCTCATCCTTTATAATCGCTTCGATCTGCTCGTCCATTCCGATGTCCGGCTGTGCCGTCTCAATCATTTCGCGTACCCGGTCTACCTGTTCCTGCGTCGCCGCATACACCTCGACCGTAAAGTCGCCGGTTGACCATGTAGATTTCGACGTCCGCTGCTTATTCCCGTCGGCATCCGTGTAGTACTCTTCTTCCATATCCGATTCCAGCATCTTGTCCAGCGCGGACTTTAAAACAGGGAAACCGCCGTTTGCCGTCCCCAGCTTTTCCTGCCTGTCCTTCGTCAGGTTAAAGCGGATAAACTCCCATACGCCCTCCTTATGTTCCGAAGCCGCATGCATCGCTACCGTTGTGCTGTTTGGCTCAAGAATCAGCCCTGTACTGCCGAAAGTCGGATAACCGATAAAGTTCACCGGCTCCCCAAATTCATATTCGTACATCTGATACATGGAAACCGATGTCACCGGACGTTCCAGAAGCAATAGCTGCCCGTTACGCAGCTTCTCTATCTCTGTAGGCCCGTTCTCATCATAATTGGCTTCCGCCGGGAAACGGTTGGCAAATTCAAGAATCTTCTTAAACTCTTCCCCGCTAAAATCACAGGTCCCGTTTTCCTCATCCACAAAAAGACCCTGGTTTGCCTTGCACATCGTATAAAGCATATAATTTTTATTTACATATTGGAGAATCTCCACATCAGGCCCTTTCGAATCCATCAGGGCTATCATATCATCCAGAGTCCAACTGTTCCCCGTCCCTACATCGGATACCCTGCCGATCATTGTGTCGATCCCGTAACACGGCATAATCGCATACAGTTTCCCGTCACGTTCGTATGCCTTCATAACATTTTCCACATAATCTTCCCTTTTTATCGTATCATCCGCTTCCAGATAAGAGGTAATGTCTTCCACCACGCCCGCCGCGATCAATTCCTCCAGCGACAACTGGCAATAAGACAAATCAATGATATCCGGCGGATTGGCACCGGTCAGATCCGTATTCATCATCGTAATCTTCTCTTCCATATCGGTGCTGTCGTCCCCGTATTCCCGCACCTCAATCCGGTATTTGTCACTCCGTTTGTTAAAGGCAACAATGTCCTTCTCTACATAATACGGCACATACCAGGAAGAATAGACGAGGGTTTCCTTTTCCGGCACTTCGGAACGTTTCTTTTTCGTCAATATGCTCAGTTCCGTTTCCCCGCTGGAACTGTAATCCACCGTAACCGCCGCAATCCGCCCGTCCGGGAGGATCGTAAAATCCTTTAAATAATTGCTGTTGATATCGCTGTCTATCCAGTTTAACAGCGACGTCGGTTTTTCATCCGAGAGATTGCAGGAATAAAGCACGGAATTTTGCGTATAAAGCAGATCCGTATCCGTCCCTCCCGTAAAAGTACCGTAGTCAAACACAATGGAGGTATCCAGCGGTTTCAAACCTTTTTGCGCCAAATCCACCTCGTCCAGCATATATCCCGTATTCCCGCGGTATGCCGCAACGATTTTCCCGTCCTTCATGGAAAACATATTCGAAATATAATCCCCCACAGGGATTTCACAATATACGCTGCCATCCTGCCGCAGTACATAAATATCCTGCCCGGCGCAAAGATAATAATTCCCTTCCCCGTCCTGGCAAATGGCTGATATATAAAAGGAAAAGGGATCCTTCTTCTGGAAAGTATTCCCGGTATTCACCGTTTCCAATTCCTGCCCCTGTGCGGATACCTTCTTAAGCACCACATCCTTAAGCGCCCCGCCTGCTTCCGGGTCGCCCTCGTAACTCACCAGGCTGAACAGGAGGTTTCCTTCCATATCCTTGCCCATGGCGGATACCTGCATCCCGTCCTCTATCCCGAAAGGGATTTCCTTCACACTGTCTTCCCCAATCTTCATGGAAAACAGCACATACTTCTCATCCTTCACCCCCACAAAGAATACATCCTGCTCATTGCCAAGTATCACGCTGCCTATATTTTCACAGTAATCATTCAGCAGCTTATATTCCGCCGCGTAAACATAATCTTCCCCTTCTTCCCCGCTGCTGCCCGCATTACTTCCTGCCGTACCGGTTTCACTTCCGTCCCCGCTCCCGTTCCCGCAGCCGCATACAAACAGAAGTAAAAACGCAGCCAGCATTGCCCAGATTTTCCTTTTCTTCCTTTTCTCCATTCTTTCCCTCGGCTTTCTATTCCATATTTTCCATACTTTCCATATTTTCCATACTTTCCATGATTTCCATACTTTCCATACTTTCTTCCCCTACCTGTTTTCATTCACATAAATCTGCACCCGGCTCTGAATGATATCCGCCACTTCCTTTGCCGATTTCTGCCCCTCGAAGAACGGCGCCGACTCTTCCTCTATAATGGCATACATCTGCATATCATACTGGAAAGACGTGTCCGTACTCTCTATGAGCTTCCTTACCGCAGCCACTTCCTCTTCCGTCGCCGCATAGATTTCTATCTGGAAATCATCATAACCCCATGTAGTCTTCGGCTGTTTCACTTTCCCGTCCGGGCCGTCATAATACTCCTCTTCCATATCGGCCTCAAACATTTTCTCCAAAGCGGATTTCATTACAGGGAACCCGTACCGGTAACGGTCTTCCTTTTCCTGTGCCTCTTTGGTAAGCCTTGCCCTTATGAACTGCCATACCCCGTCCTGATAAGGCGATTTGGCGCTCATTGCCAGCAAGGAACCGTTTGATACAATACAGGAACCGCTTTCTTTTAAGGAAGGATAACCGACAAATGCCACCGGTTCGCCGTACATCCCCTTATACATCTGGTATTCCTGCATGGAGGAAATCGTGACATCCATCATAATCAGTTTCCCTTCGCGGATCCTGGTCGGCACGCTGGGCTGGTCTTCCGACCAGTTAAATTCTGCCGGAAACGTATTGGCAAACTCCAATGCCTTGATAAAATCTTCGCTGCCGAACTTACATTCCCCGGTATCCCAGTCTACAAACACATCCATATTCATCCGCATAATGCTGCTTAAAACAGAACTTTTGTTTGCATACTGGTACAGTTCCGCATCTTCCGGAATATTCTTTGCCAGTTCCATCACTTCATCCAGCGTGATATTCTGTTTGTCGCCTACATCGGACACTTTTGCCATAATCGTATTAATGTAAAAATCAGACGGAAGGGCATACAGTTTCCCGTCATGCTCATAGGCCCTTAACACATTTTCCAAATAATCCTCGCGGTTCATCTCTTCATCCTTATCCATAAAAGGATAAAGATCCTCCACCACGCCTTTTGCAATGTAACTGTCCATATTGTTGCTGGACAAATCAATGATATCCGGGCATTTCCCGCTGACAATATCCGAGTTCATCCGCTGCAGGGCGTTGGTATACGCATTCTCCTCTTCGGAATCCACATAATATTCGTTTATCTCGATGCGGTATTCCTGGTTTGTACGGTTAAATTCCAGAATCTGCTGGCGTACATTATAGTTGAGCATCACCGTCCCATAAGTAAGTATCTTCTTCTCCGGCACTTCGGAGCCTTTCTTCTTTGTCAGATAAGCCAGTTCTATCAGGTTGCTGTCGCTCTCGCCGTCCCAGCGCGACGTGATTGCCAGTACCCTTCCGTCCTCCAGCACGGTAAAGCTCGACAAATCGCTTTCGTCAATATCACAGTCGAGCCAGTTCAAAATTTCCTGCGTCTGCGCATCGGCAAAATTATAGCTGTACAATTTATTCTCCGCGCTGACTAAAAGATCCGAACCCGCACCCTGGGAAAACGTACAGTTCCCATAGCGGCCAGGGGCAAGCCCTTCCACTTTATCCCCTATCTTTTTTCCTGCCACATCAACCGTATGTATCTCGATACCGTCGCTCCAGTAGGTGAGCAGCACTTGTCCGTCTTTCGTTGCATACATGGAATTAATCCAGTTATCGACATTCAGCTCAAACAGCTTTTTCCCCGTTTTATCCGCAACGATAACCTGTTGGTCATAGGCCATGTAAATATTGCCGTCTTTATCCGTCTCCAGATACTGCACATAAAAATCCTCTCCGCCGCCCACAGCCGCGTCGAGGGAGATCTTCTCCGCCACACTCCCGTCCGCGTTAATTTTCCAGATCTCCTGCTTCCTGCCCGTGGGTTCCCGGTATTCTTCACCTTCCTCTGAACCAGTTACGCCTACGGAATAGCTGGCAGAACTGACCGTTACGCCCACGCCTTCGCTTGCGTTGATAATCGTAGTGGAACTGGTTTCGTCCGATGAAACCGCTTCCCCATCATCCTCCGGCTCTTCAGCGGCATCTGCGCCGTCCCCGGCTCCCGAAGCCTTATCTTCTTTATCTCCTGCCCCGCCTTCACCGGTGCCGCCTTCTTCCGTATCACCCTCCTGTGTATCGCCGTCTTGCGTTCCTTCTGCGTCCCTTGTCCCGGCAGACGCCGCGGTACCGGCAGCATCCCCTTCAGCCCCGGGTTCCCCGGCAGTACCGTTCCCGCCGGCATCTGATTCCCCGGCAGTATCCTCCCCGCCGGCATCGTTCCCATCAGCATCCGGTTCCCCGGCGGTTTCTGCTGTTCCGCCGTCTGCCCCTGCCGCGTCATCATATAAATAAGTATAGACAAGCGCCAGCACACTCCCGTCATCCATAATACGGGGATTGGACAGGCTTTCGTCGGGGCCGATAGCAATCGAAACCTTTTCCGGCTCCGTCTGCCCTACCTCCATCCGCCCGATATATTGCCGGTAACTATCCGATGCATCATCCCACTTGCCGGAAACGAAATAAACCGTATCCCCAACTACCCGGATCTGATCCAGATTATCTTCTATTTCCAGCTTCACATATTCCGGCACATACACAAATTCCTTCTGTGCCGTAGTCGCCCCTTTCTGCTGCCCGCACCCGGCCGCCAACAGCCCGGCCGCAAGCACAGCCGCAGCCCCGGCCAGGCGCCCCCGCCGCAGCCCCGTTTTCCCTGGCTTTCTTCTGTTATTCCAATTTCGGGCGCTTCCGCCCTCTTTACCATTCCTCATTCTTCCACTTCCCATCGTTTTTCCTTACTCCCTTTCCCATCGGCAAAGGTATCCCTGTCAATATAACCATACTTCCGCCGCCGGTTTTAAATCGGTTCCCGCGCATAAAACGCCACATATAGAATATCATATGTAGTGTTTTAATACAATCATCCAATTCTTAATAATTTCTGAAAGGGTGCATAAAGAATGGCTGAGGGAGCCCTCAGCCAAACCAACTGTCAGATTATAATACAAACCATCCCGCCGTTACTGTCATTGACAATCTTCTGCATAGTCTCCTGCAGCTTCATCTGGCTCTCTTCGCCTATCATCGCTATCTTTCCTGAAATCCCGTCGTTTACCAACTGTTCCACGGTCTTCCCGAAAATATTCGTTTCCCAAATACCGTCTTCGCTCGTCCCCGCGTCGGAAATATACCGGATCAAATCCTCCGCCTGTTTTTCCGTACCCACAATAGGGGAAATCTCCGTTTCAATATTTGCCCGTATCATATGGATACTCGGGCTTTCCGCCTTGATCTTCACGCCGAATTTATTGCCGTGCCGTATCACCTCCGGTTTATCCAGCGTAATTTCGTCCCGGTCGGGCGTCACCACACCGTAACCCTTGCAGCGCACCGCTTCCACCGCATGGAGTACCTTCACATACTCCCTCTTCATCTTCGCCATATCCCGCAGCACATTCAAAAGCTGATATTCGCTGGTGATACTCTCCCCCACCAAATCACTGAGCATTTCATAATAATAGGAATCATCCACATCCAGCAGCACGGACACGCAGCCTGAGGCCATGTCTACCCCGTCTACCTTGCACTTCCTTATATATTCGCTCTCCATCCGTATCCCGCCGTTTGCCACATCCTTGACACACCCCAGCTCGCCCATCAGGGACTTGATCTGCTGGATGATATCCGCTTTCATCTTATGTGTATTCGGCAGCATTTCCACCCATTTCGGCATATAAAACTCTACCATGGTCAATGGGAATTCATACAGGATTTTTTCCATAATATCATTAATATCTTCCTTTTTTAACTGCTCGCAGTTCACCGGCATGGCGCTGACCTGATACTTCTTGCTGATACTGTCCGCCAGCTTTATCGCTTCCTCCGAATAAGGCTTCTCCGTATTTACCAGGACAATAAACGGTTTATGTATCTTTTTCAGTTCCTGGATCGTGCGCTCCTCCGCAGGCACATAATTCTCCCTCGGTATTTCCCCGAAACTGCCGTCGCAGGTAATGACTATACCTATGGTAGAATGGTCGTTAATCACCTTGCGTGTACCGATTTCCGCCGCCTGGGTAAAAGGTATTTCCTCCGCAGACCAGGGCGTCTTCACCATCCGTTCCGCATCGTCCTCGATATGCCCGGAAGCGCCCTCCACCATATATCCCACACAATCAATCAGCCGCACATTCACATCAATATCTTCCCCCAATGTAATCCCGGCCGCTTCCTTCGGTATAAATTTCGGCTCCGTTGTCGTAATCGTCTTCCCGCCGGAACTCTGCGGAAGCTCATCCTGCGCCCGTACCTTCTCATGTTCCTGCGTCATATAAGGAAGCACCATGATATCCATAAAACGTTTGATAAAAGTAGACTTCCCTGTCCTTACAGGCCCCACCACTCCTATGTATATTTCTCCTCCTGTCCGGAATTGTATGTCTTTGTATAAATTATGCGTATGCAATGCATCCATACGAAACTCCCTTCCATATTTTGCTGTTACAATATTATTCGCCGGAATCCGGATTTATTCTTAATAATATACAAAATAATGGATATACCCCCATAATTATGATACAATGGTAAAAAACACACCGCCCCGGAGGATTATCGTTTTATGGAAAATGTTTATTTTGACAATACCGTCCCAAAGAGCCAAAACACCGGAATCTCCATCGCCTGCACCACTGCCCCCGGGGGATATCACCCGCTGCACTGGCATGAAGAACTGGAAATCCTCTTTCCCCTGAACGGTACTGCGGACATTACTATCGAAGGAAAGAAATTCCAGCTTTTGAAAAAACATATGCTCGTTATCGAGTCGCGCAAAGTCCACAATACATATATCTATGACAAAGTATCCATGTTTGTCTCCATCCATGTTTCCAGGAAACATATGCGCCAGTATCTCCCGGATATTGATTCCTACCGGATCCACTGCACCCCGGAATACGCCTCCGACGGGCAGTTCCCCACATACCGCGGCATCTGCGAACTGCTGGAAAACCTGACCAGGCTGTATATAGAAGAACCCATAACCTACCGCATGGAAGCCGACGGGCTGGTGCTGCAGATATTGTCCCGCCTGATCCGCTTCTTTTCCGTCAAACAATCGTCACTCCCCGCCGACGGAAACCGCCTTGGGGACAGTCTTGCCATGGAACGTATCCGCGATGTCATCACATATGTGGAAAACCATTTCCGGGAACCCGTCACTCTGGATGATATAACCGGATTGTTAGGACTCGGCAAAGAATACTTCTGCCGTTTTTTCAGGAAGAATATGGGCATGTCTTTTTTAACTTACCTGAACGAAGTACGCCTCGCCCATACTTATGAAGACCTGTTAAACACAAATGCCCCCATATCCGAAATCATGGAGGCAAACGGTTTCACAAACCAGAAATTATTTAATTCCTCTTTCAAAACATTATATGGATGCACTCCTTCCTCCATCCGCAGGGAAAATGTAAAGCCCCCGTCATCCACTTAAACGATGCAGGCGGTGCGGGAATTTAATTCCCGGACGGACGGATCCCCAACATGGCATGGATATAATCCCGCAGCCCGTCCTCCGATCCGATTCCGTACTTTTCATCTACCGTCTTATAATACTTCATGATGCTGTCCTTTGCTAACATTTCATTAGAGGGTATATTATCCCCATATCCTCTCCGCGCGCTCTTCCAGGGTTCCTCATTATGGGTAATCTTCTCCAGTACTTTCCCGCCGTACATCCCGAAAGTATCGGCAACCAAATCAATAACCCTTTTCTCTTCTTCCGTCAATGCGTCCGATGCCCCCTCCAAAAGGGCAAAACGCGCATCGTCAATGGGATTGTACTTAAAATCCCGGAAAAGGTTATACACCTCCGGATAAACAGGCCCGTGAACCCATGCCCTGCAGTCCTCGGTAAAAATCGGTTCTCCGCACAACGCGGAATAAATCCCCTGAATAAAGTAAAGCAGCTTCTGCAGCATCAGAGGAGTCACTTCCCCCAGCCTTTCAAAAAGATATGCAATGACCCTGAGCATCTTCCCGGATATGGAAAAGAGGCTCTCTAAACCGTCCGCGGCATCCTGTGCTTTCTTATATGCCGCGGCGGAAAGCTTCCCCCTGTTTTCATTCAGCTTCTTTTTCATAAATGCAGGGGAGGCAAGGGCTGATTTTATGATATCGGAATATTCCCTGGACGGCATCTGGCCATCCAGATATCTGGGTATCGTCACCTCCCCAAACCCTAAGGCAAGCGACAACGGGGCCTTCCCTATTTTATAAATTTTCATCAGTTTCCCGATATCCCCGGCAGTAACAAGCCCTTCGGCTGCCCTGTACTGCATGTCAATTTCCTTCACATTCCTGTCAATAATCCCGGGAATGCCCATTTCTTCCCCGCACCGGGCACAGACCGCGGCTGTAATCTCAAAACTGTACTCCTTATCCCTGACAATCCTTACAACATTTCTCTTCTGCAGAAAATATTCCGTTTCCTTTCTGCATTCCATACAAAAATCTGTTTTTCCCTCTGCCATAATAGTCATCTCCAAATTATCTGAAATAATATGTAAGCGGATACTTCTGTTCGTGGAATGAAATCACTATAACAAAACCGTTTTGCAGCCTGTTCATCTTGATGTACAGCGGAACCGTTCTTTCTTCCGTCCCAAACCTCTCCAAAAGAGTAACCTCCTTGCCAAAAACATAAAGCTGCTCGTACTCAAATCCCTTATGTGTATTCTGCAGAATCTCTGAAAAGTCTATTGCTGTCAGACTGAGGATAATCTCCTTTGCCCTGGCTTCATCCATGACATAATCAAAAAAAAGCGATGCGTTGTCCTGTCTCTTTGCATTTCTGTCTATCCGATAACTGTCCTTTTTTACGGAGGCTTTTACATCGGAGAGATACGCTTCTATCTCTTTCCTGTTTATTATCCTTTGTACCATTCCTATCTTTTCTTTTTGCTCCTTTTGCCCTTTTTGCTTTTCCTGCTTTTCTATTTCCTTCCCCTTTGTTTCCAATATCTTTTCTCCTGTAGAGAGTGTGACTGTATTTTTTATTTTTCCTATCATCATCCTACAACAATGATGGTATTTTGTCAATATCCAATCAAATAATAATCTTGCCCGGCCTTCTCTTATGTTATATAATAGCATTATTAATAATAGGAACAGCAATCCGGCCGTCCGGCCATTCTTCCAAAACAACGGATACATCCCCGGCAAGGAGAAAAAATCATGAATCATGTGGAATACATACTCGACTTCGCCGCCAGCCTGGGCGGCAGGATGCTGGCGGTGGGCGCTAACCTGGAACGCGTCAACGATACCATGTACCGCATCTGCCGCAGCTACCGTTTAACCTCCATCAGCATATTTTCCCTGAGCAGCATTATCATCATCAGCGCAAAATCCGCGGAGGAACCGGTCCTGGCCGGTACACGCCAGGTTTCCGTCCCGCTTGCTGCCAAACATCTGGAAAAACTGAACCGCTTCAATCAACTGTCCCGCAGAGTATGTGCGGAAACCCCGCCGCCGGAAAAGCTTTCCGGATTGCTGACGGAATCGGAGCATACCGACGATTATTCCCTGCCCGCTATCGTTATCGGCTACCTCATTGCCATGACCAGTATCGGCGTTATCAATGGCGGCAGCATAAAGGACATTATTTCAGCCGACATCAATACGCTTCTGCTGCTGTGGCTGATTGATTTTCTCGAAAGGCACAATATCAACCGGATCGTGGCCAACACGCTTTGCACATGGATTGCCGGGAGCCTTGCCATCCTTTACGTTACGCTTGGAATCGGCGAACACTATTTTATTATTGTCATCGTCAACAGTATGCTGATGATCCCCGGTTCTGACCTGGTCAATGCCTTCCGGAACATCCTTTGCGGCAATGAAATGAACGGCATACTGGAATTCCTGAAAGTCATCCTGGAAACTATGGCTATCGTATTCGGCTTAATTATCAGCATTTATATGTTCGGAGGGAATATCCAATGGTAGAAAATATAAAACTTGTCCTCTTTTCCTTTATCGCTTCCTGCGGATTCGGCATTGTATTCCATATCCGGAAAAGCTTTTTACTGTGGGCCGGGCTGGGCGGCGCACTGACGCGTCTCTGCTACCTGATCCTCATGGGATTTATCGATAAGCGGTTTGTCTATACACTGTTAGCCGCCATGTTTGCCTCCCTCTATGCGGAGATTCTGGCATTGGAGCTGAAAACACCGTCCACAGTATTCCTATACCCTTCCATCATCCCCCTGATCCCGGGCAGCCTGCTTTACAACACGGCAGTCAATTTCTTCCTCCACGAGCACGACGCCATGCTGCAGAATGCCAGCGACTGCGCCCTTACCCTGGCCGGAATGAGCCTTGGTTTCGTGCTGATTTCCACCTTTACCTACTACCGCAGGGTTTATTTCCTCAGCAAAGATATCGCTTCCCATTTCCTGCGCCATCCCCACAAAAGAAACTGAACTATTGTAATTATCCACACGAAAACGGAGCCCTCCAGGGCTCCGTTTTTCCTCCGCACAATATCCTGATACAGCCTTTACTGCTTATCATTTAAACTGCCAGCCTGTGCCGATGCCTCCTCCAAATGTACATCCAACTGCGGATAAGGGATTATAATCCCGGCATTATCCAGGGCATATTTCACATTCTCCGTAATCCGCCACTTTCCCGTCCAGAAATCTTCCATGGACAGCCAGCAGCGGACGCCGATATTCACGGAACTCTCCGCCAGGCTATCCACGAAAACAAAATGATCCTTGTCTTTCAGCACTGCCTCATCCTCATCCAACACCTTCTGCAAAGCCTCTTTCGCCAGCCTGATATCCGAATCATAAGATATACCCACGGTAAGATCCATCCTCCGGCTGTCACATGCCGTCACATTAATCAGGCTGGAATTGGACAATGTACCGTTGGGCAATACAATCACCCTGTTATCCGGCGTGGTAAGCTTCGTATAAAAAAGTTCTATTGTTGTTACCGTCCCCTCGTTCCCGCTGCTGTCCTCCTTAATATAATCTCCCACTTTAAAAGGTTTTAACAGCAGGATAAGGACACCGCCGACAAAGTTCGACAGGCTTCCCTGTATAGCCAGGCCAATAGCTACACCGGCAGACCCCAGCAGGGCCAGGATGCTCGCGGCATCCAGCCCGAATCCCGACGCAATCGTAATAACCAGCAGTACATACAGCGATGCGTTCACAAAGGAATCCGCAAATTGTACAACCCCTTTGTCCGCATTCCCACGCTGCAATGAATTTTTTACAATCTTGCGTACCAGTTTGATAAGCTGGGCGCCGACAAAAAATACTACAAGGGAAAGCACTACCCTGACCCCCAGATTCCATGCTTTCTCAGGCAATTCCCTGAGAAACTGGCTGATCACTCCAATATCAATTTCATCCTGTGTGGCAATCGACAATAACATATCCCAAAACTCCATTCTTTGCTCCTACTGATTACTTTTTCCTGGCAGAATCTTTTTTGGCGGCAGTTGTTTTCTTTGCGGAAGCCGTCTTTTTAGGAGAAGATGCCTTCTTCGCCGGTTCTGCTTCCTCAGCTTTCTTTTCTTCTTCCGCCCTCTTTGCCGCTTTTGCTTCCTCGGCTTTCCTTTCCTCTTCCGCTTTCTTTGCCGCTTCTGCTTCCTCGGCTTTTCTTTCCTCTTCCGCCCTCTTTGCCGCTTTTGCTTCCTCGGCTTTTCTTTCCTCTTCCGCTTTCTTTACAGCCTCCTCGCTTTCCCTGCGCAGCTTCTCTTCCTCAGCCTTCGCGGCTTCCGCTTCCTTGCGCATCCGCCCCGCATACTGCTTCTTTTCCTCCGCTTCCTTCATGGCGCGGGCGGCTTCCGCCTCCTTTTCCAGCCTTTCCTGCTCCAGGGAAGCTATTCTTTCCTGGCGTTCCCGCTCCAGGGCTGCTTCTTTTTCCCTCCGTATTTTATCCGCTTTCCTGCGCGCGATCTCCTCCTTTTCCTGCTCTGTATAGGGCGTATATCCGAATATGCTCATGGAAAGCGGTGCACTTTCCATCCGGATAGAAGCCGGCTTGCCGTCATATTCCCCTTCCTCCGAACAGATAACACCGGCATTTACAATCCCTTCCCCGCCGTATTCCTTCGCATCCGTATTTAAAATCTCCCTGTATTTCCCTTCAAACGGCACACCTATGGTAAACTCCCTGCGCACGTTTGCAAAGTTGGCAACCGCCACCAAAGTCTCTTCCGGATTCATGGTTTTACGCACAAAAGCAAGCATACAATCGTTGGATCGGATACAGTTAATCCACTCAAAGCCTTCCCATGACGAATCATATTGATACATCGCAGGATACGTCGTATAAAGACGGTTCAGATCCTTTACCAGCTTCTGCACACCCTTATGGCTGTCAAACTGCACCAGGCCCCATTCTACTTCCCGCTCCTCATTCCACTCATCAAACTCCGCAATATCCTGCCCCATGAACAACAGCTTCTTGCCGGGATGCAGCATCATATAAGCATAAGTCAGCCGCAGATTGGCAAACTTATCCTTTATCTCGCCCGGCATCTTGCCTATCAGCGTCCCTTTCCCATGCACCACCTCATCATGGGAAAATACAAGCATGAAATTCTCACTGTAAGCATATATCATGCTGAATGTCAGCTCATTGTGGTGATGTGCGCGGAAATACGGATCGCAGGCAATATAGCCCAGATAGTCATTCATCCATCCCATATTCCATTTTATGTCAAAACCAAGCCCGTTATCCTCCACATCCCCCGTAATCTTCGGCCATGCCGTAGATTCCTCGGCAATCATCAGCACACCCGGGTCGCGCTTCTTCACTACGGAATTCAGATGCTTTAACAATTCCACAGCCTCCAGGTTTTCATGCCCGCCATAAATATTTGCCACCCACTGCCCGTCGCTCTTGCCGTAATCCAGATACAGCATGGAAGCAACCGCATCCATCCGGATACCGTCCGCATGGTACTGCTCAATCCAGTAAAGGGCATTGGCAATCAGGTAATTGGAAACCTGCGGCCTTCCATAATTGTAAATCAAAGTCCCCCAGTGCGGGTGCGAACCCTGCCTCGGATCCTTATGCTCATAAAGACAGGTGCCGTCAAAATTCGACAGGCCGTAAGTATCCCTCGGGAAATGCGCCGGAACCCAGTCCAGAATCACGCCGATCCCCGCCTTGTGCATCTCATTCATAAAATACTTGAAGTCTTCGTTCGTCCCATACCTGGCCGTCGGCGCGTAATAACCGATCACCTGATAACCCCAGGAACCGTCAAAGGGATGCTCCATCACAGGCATAAGCTCGATATGCGTATATCCCATTTCCTTCACATAGTCCGCCACCAGAGGCGCCAGTTCCCTGTAATTCATATATCCGCCGTCCTCCGTCTGGCGGAAAGAACCAAGATACAGTTCGTAAATACTGATCGGCCTGTCTTTTCCCTGCTTTTCGGCCCTGCCTGCCAACCACTCCGCATCCTCCCATTCCACGCCGCACCCGCCGGCTTCCTGTCTGACCACGGAAGCCGTATCCGGGCGGAGCTGCTGGCCGAACGCATAAGGATCCGCTTTCAGGAAAGTCAGCCCGCTCTTCACCTTAATCTCATATTTATAATTATCCCCTGCCTTCACATCCGGGATAAATATCTCAAAAATGCCGGAATCCCCCAGCAGGCGCATCTGATGCACCCTCCCGTCCCAATTATTAAAATCGCCTACCGTACTGACACGCACAGCATTCGGCGCCCACACGGCAAAGTTAACACCGGACACACCGTCCACTTCCGCAGGATGCGCCCCCAGCTTCTCATAAACCGTATAATGAATCCCGGCCGCAAATTTTTCCATATCGCTGTCCGTTATCCTGGACGGGAAATTATAGGCATCCTTCACCTTTTTCAAGCTGCCGTCCTCATACTCCGCGATATACTCATAGGAAAATTCCGCCTTCCCCGGGACAAGCACCGCAAAAAAGCCTTCTTCATCCGCCTGCTCCATCTCGTAATTCTTCTTATTTGCCTTATTCTGCAGGATAACGCTCTTTGCCCCCGGCAAAAATACCTGCACCAGTGTATTACTGCCTGCCGCATGGGCGCCCAGAAGCCGATGCGGATTATCCGACTCGGAATAAATTATTTCTTCTATCCCCGCCCAGTCCATTAATTTATACAGTTTATCGTTCATATGCTCTCCCATCCCTGCGCCGCAGCACAGTTTTTTTATATTTTGTCCCGTTTTGATCAACAGGATTCTATCCTAACAGGATTCTATCCTGTGAATGAAAAGCCCGCTCCGCAGCTTCGGCTCAAACCACGTAGACTTCGGCGGCATAAGCATCCCCGCGTCCGCCACTGCGAAAAGCTCCTGTATGGAAGTCGGATACATGGCAAACGCCGCCCGGCAGTCTGTATGTACTCTCCGCTCCAATTCCTCCAGCCCCCGGATGCCTCCCACAAAATCAATCCGTCCATCCGTTTTCGGATCCCGGATACCCAATACCGGGGCCAGCAGCTTATCCTGCAAAACAGCCACATCCAGCGACGCAACCGGATCCCCTCCGGCCAAATCCGCCGTTTCCTTCACGGACAACCGATACCAGAGCCCATCCAGATACATTCCGAAAACGCCTTTCCGTTCCGGGCGGTATGCTTCCTGCCCCATGCATTCCACATCAAAAATCTCTCCGGCCCGGCGCAGGAACCCTTCCCCGCTCAGCCCGTTCAGATCCCTGACCACCCGGTTATAATCCATAATCATAAGCTGATCGTCCGGAAAGAGGACGGCGAGAAAATAATTGAACTCCTCTTCCCCCGTATAATCCGGCATGGCCGCCCTCCGTTTCTGAGATGCCTTTACTGCCGATGCGCACCTGTGATGCCCGTCCGCAATATAAATGCTCCCTGTTTGCGCAAAAGCCTCCCGTATCCTCCTTATCGCCTCTCCGTCCGTAATACGCCATACCCTGTGGGAAATACCGTCCGGGGAAGAAAAATCATAAAGCGGCGTTTCCGCCCTTATACGCTCCACCTCCTCATTGATTTCCGCCCGGGAACGGTACGCCAGGAATATAGGGCCGGTCTGTGCCTGGCACACATCCACATGTCGGATGCGGTCCGCTTCCTTATCTTCCCGCGTATTCTCATGCTTTTTAATAACCTGCCCCAGATAATCGTCCACCGCAGCACATGCCACGATACCCGCCTGTGACCTGCCGTCCATAACCAGCTCATACACATAATAGCTGTCCTGCGCCTCTTCCACGAAATCCCCGCGCTCCACCATTTCCCACAGCAAATCATGCGCCTTTGCATACACGCAATCCGCATACATATCCACGCTCTCGGGAAACTGCGTTTCCGCCCGGTCAATCCGCAAAAACGAAAGAGGCTCCCTTAACACTTCCCGCTTCGCCTCTTCCCTGTTGTACACATCATAGGGAAGCGCGGCAATCCGCTCCTCCAGCCCGCTCCGCGGACGGATTGCCCTAAAAGGTTTTACATCTGCCATTTCCACCATCCTCGCGCCATCATCATTTTGCCCAGACAGACCATACCGTTCCCCGCCGGAAACGGCACGAAATAATCTGATATAAAACTATTTTAACAAAATAACCTATACAACACAAGCACCGAGTGGTAAAATAATTTAAAATTCGCAGGATGGCTGCAGCAGGATAATGATAGAATGAAAATAGGAGGTAATAACATGACATCAGAAAACAGGATATTGTGGGAAAGGATAAACGGGTTTGCGGAAGAAGCGCTGAAGGATATTGACCCGCAGAAAACCCCGGTTTCCGTACAGTTGGACGCACTCCGCCCGGTTCTGGCCGAAATTGCCGCGGAAAAGGGCATTTCCTTAGAAGATATGTTTATCCTATACATGGATCTGGCCAGTGAAGCCGGGGTGGAGGCCGAAGCAAAATTCCAGGAAGATCTGGATGGAAACGGAAACAGCTTCGCCAATATGGCTAACGGGCTGCAATAATCCCTGCCTTACAGCGGCTGGTGTTTTGTGCCCTCCTGGTTGTCTTTGCCGGCCAAAGGCAAAGACAACCAGGAGGGCGCATAGCGGGCTACGGCTGGAAGCACGCCGTCTGTTTCGACAAATCACTGCTCACACTGGATACCTGTTCCAAAGCATCTATAATATTCTGCATATTGTCAGCCAATGCCGTTGTATTGTCCACAACGCCGGTAACGCCCTGTGCGCTCTCCTGTACGTTCCTGGTAATGTTTTCATTGGACTGCACGACTTCCTGCATCATACTGCCGACTTCCTCCATGGAACTGCGCATTTCAGACATCATCTGATCCACCGTAATGGAATCGTTGAGATACTGCTCGCCGGTCTTCTCCAATATTTCATAGTCGGGGAGTACCTTTTCATTGATAAAGCCGACCAGATTCCTTGCATTGTCCGCCAGCGCCATAACCGCCTCCACTACGTCCCTGGAAATAGCCTGGATATTATTGGCGGTTTCCTTGGAATTATCCGCCAATACACGGATCTCATCCGCCACCACGGCAAACCCCCTGCCTGCCTCACCCGCCCTGGCTGCCTCGATGGAAGCATTCAAAGCCAGCAGGTTCGTCTTAGCCGCAATATTTAAAATCTCGCCTGTCAGGTTCGTAATATTTTCAATCTGATGGCTGTCGTCGATGGATTTCTGCAGTGCAGAGTCAAATTCGCGGATCATACTGCCGGCCGTATCCTTACTGTCCCTCGCAAGCTTTCCGAGTTCCTCCGCCCGTTTCCTGATTTCCTCCGCAAATCTTGTGCCGCTCACGGCCCTGTCAACAATCCCGTTTACCGATACTTCCGCCTGCCTCGTATTTTCATTCACATGGGCCGCTGTCTCGGACACCTCTTCTATACTGGCCGCAAGCTCTTCCATGGTAGCGGAAGTATCGCTGGCGCTCTGGTTCGTCTCTTCCACCACCGCATTCACATTCTTCTGCTGCTCGTCGATCTCCCTGCTGCAGGAGATAACGCCGCCGATCATCTCCTGCAAAATATCAAGGAATTCATTGACGCCTTTGGCAAGTGTGGATATTTCGTCCCTGGTCTTCACCGGGACCCTCTCCGTCAGCCTTCCTTTGCCATTATGTATGTCCTCAATCATGCCGTTGATAACCACCGCGATCTTACGGATAGGCACTACAATTACACGGATGGAAATTATCATCACAAGCACCGCCGCCGCAAGCAAAAGCGCAATAGCCGCCTTAATAATCATATAAGACTGCTCTTCCTTCTCCGCCAATAACGCCTTGCCGGCCTCCAGATCCTGGGCGGAATAATTAAGAAGAAGCTCTATATTTTCTGCAATCGAACTGTTGAGCTTGCTTATATTGCTTGAAATAATCGTGTTGGCCATGTCCTTATTGCCTTTTCTGCTGTAATCGATCACCTTATCCGCATAACCGTCAAACTCCTTCAGCCCGGCCTCCAGAATATCAAAGGCCCCCTGCACCTCGGAAGAAGAAATCCCCGCCTCATACTCTTCCATGTCCGCCCAGACTTCTTCCCGCTGTACCATGAATTCATCCGCCATCTTGTCCATCGTCCGCACAAGATTGACATTGACGTGGGAATACAGCTTCATGTACATACCAAGGTAATCCCCATATATGCCGTGCAGAAGGCCGATCCTCCCAACTTCCGTATTCATGACCTGCCGGCTGCTCTCGGTGATGGCTGTCAGGGCATTTGCCAATATCCCAAGCGCTATGGCAGCAATCAATGTCAGGCTCAGGATCGCCGCCGCAAATTTGTATGCTATCTTTTTCATCCCCTACCCCCTTCTTTCTACTCCCGTATGATTATTCTAAAACAGTTAAGTATATACATTATATCACATTTCTGAATGTAAGGACAGGCTTGGATATTCGTTTTTCAGAAGTGGAATAACTTCATTTATCCAATACCAAGCCTCTCCCGCTTTGCTTCCTCCATATCTGCATCCATGGGAAGAATCCCGGATAAAGATTCTGCGTTTCCGGCCTACCCTCTGAAATAACGCACCCCGGCCTCAAAAATTTTCATATCCTGTTCCCCGTAAATATTCACCGCTACCGAACGTCCCCGCCGCTCCGCATGGGCCATCTTGCCGAAACAACGTCCGTCCGCAGATGTAATACCCTCAATCGCCGCATAGGAACCATTTATATTCCATTCCTCATCCATCGACACCTTCCCGTCCGGATCCGCATACTGCGTCGCCACCTGCCCGTTGGCAAACAGTCTGTCTATCCACTCCTTCGGCGCCACAAAACGCCCTTCCCCATGGGAAGCCGGCGTTACATAAACCCTTCCCACTTCTGCCTCCTGCAGCCACGGCGACTTATTGGAAACCACCTTCGTGTATACCATCTTTGAAATATGGCGGTTGATCGTGTTAAAGGTCAGCGTAGGGGAATCCTCTGCCTGCCCCCTGAACTCACCGTAAGGCACAAGCCCCAGTTTGATCATAGCCTGGAAGCCGTTGCATATCCCAAGGGCCAGCCCGTCCCTCTCCTGCAGCAGCTTTTGCACCGCTTCCTTCAGCCTCTCGTTCCGGAACGCTGTCGCGAAGAATTTCGCGCTGCCGTCCGGCTCGTCCCCTGCCGAGAAGCCGCCCGGGAACATAATAATCTGCGCCTCCCCTATGGCCTTTTCAAACTCCTCCACGGACTCCCTGATATCCTCAGCCGTCCGGTTCTTAAACACCTTCGTCACTGCTTTCGCCCCGGCGCGCTCAAAAGCCTTTGCACTGTCATATTCACAGTTCGTCCCCGGGAACACAGGGATAAACACAACAGGCTTCGCGGCCCGATGCCCGCATACATATATCCGATCGGCCCGGTACAGCGGCGATTCCACCGGTGCGGCATCCCTTGCCGCCTTCGTGGGGAATACCTTCTCCAGCCTGGAAGTCCACGCCTCCAATGCCTCCTCCATAGGAAGGAACATATCCTTATAGGCGAAACCGTCCTCTTCCGTCACCTCGCCGACCACACGGTAACTCTCAATCCCTTCCAGTTTCCCCAGCAAATCCGCCGGAACCTCCGCCACAATATCCCCGATGCCGTTCTCGAACAAATCCTTCTCCGGCAGTCCGTCGGCAAGCTTAACCCCCAGCCGGTTGCCGAAAGCCATCTTGCTGACCGCCGGTACCAGGCCCCTGGCATCAAGGGCATAAGCCGATACAATAACCCCTTCCCGGATCAACGCCGTTATCTGCCCGAAAAGCCCCAACACCTTCTCATAAACCGGCACATCATACTCATCCTTTGCAAACCAGAACTGCACCAGCCGGTTCCCCGGCGCCTTAAGCTCCGGCGTGATGATATCCTTCTCCTTCGCCACATCCACGGCAAACGAAACCAAAGTAGGCGGCACGTCAATGTCGTTAAAAGTACCCGACATACTGTCCTTCCCCCCGATGGAAGGCAGTCCGTACCCAATCTGCGCGTCATACGCACCTAAAAGCGCCGCGAAAGGCTGGCTCCAGCGCTGCGGATCGGAAGTCATCCGCCGGAAATATTCCTGGAACGTAAAGCGGATTTTCCTGCAGTCGCCGCCGCACGCCACTATCTTTGCCATCGATTCCGTCACCGCATAAATCGCGCCATGGTACGGGCTCCAGGAAGACAGGAACGGATCAAAACCGTAACTCATCATTGTCACCGTATCCGTTTTCCCCTTAAGCACCGGCAGCTTCGCCACCATCGCCTGCGTCTCCGTGAGCTGGTACTTCCCGCCGTAAGGCATCAGCACGGAAGCCGCGCCGATGGAAGAATCAAACATCTCGACCAGCCCCTTCTGCGAACATACATTCAAATCGCTTAACTGCTCCAGCCAGGCCGTTTTCACATCCCCCTTTTCCAACGCAGCCGCCGCACGCCCCGTCGCAATCCGGCGGAAATAATTATCTTTTTCCTCCGGGATATCCACCCGCACCCCGGTTTCCTGATGGGCGCCGTTCGTATCCAGAAAAGCACGCTTAATATTGACAATCGCCTTCCCGCGCCAGTTTAACACCAGCCTCGGCTCTGCCGTCACCACGGCGACCGGGACCGCTTCCAGATTTTCCTGCGCCGCATATGCAAGGAAAGCATCCGCGTCCTCCGGTGCAACCACCACTGCCATCCTTTCCTGCGACTCCGAAATCGCCAGTTCCGTCCCGTCCAGCCCGGCATATTTCTTCGGCACCTTATCCAAATCCACCGTCAGGCCGTCAGCTAACTCCCCGATCGCCACCGAAACGCCTCCGGCGCCGAAATCATTGCATTTCTTGATCAGCCTGCTGACTTCCTCCCTCCGGAACAGCCTCTGGATCTTGCGCTCGGTCGGCGCATTGCCCTTCTGCACCTCCGCTCCGCAAGTCTCGATGGAACTTTCCGTATGGACTTTCGAGGAACCGGTCGCGCCACCGCAGCCATCGCGCCCCGTCCGCCCGCCTAAAAGTATAATCACATCATCCGGATCGGAATTTTCACGGATCACATTCCTTCTGGGCGCCGCCCCCATGACCGCCCCTATTTCCATCCTCTTTGCCACATAATCCGGATGATAAATTTCCTTCACATACCCGGTAGCCAGCCCTATCTGGTTCCCGTAAGAGGAATACCCGCCGGCCGCGCCGCGCACCAGCCTCTTCTGTGACAGTTTCCCCTTCAAAGTATCCGACACCGGAACCGTAGGATCCGCCGCGCCCGTCACACGCATAGCCTGATATACATACCCGCGCCCGGAAAGCGGATCCCTGATAGCCCCGCCCAGGCAGGTAGCCGCGCCGCCGAAAGGCTCGATTTCCGTAGGATGGTTATGCGTCTCGTTCTTAAAAAACACAAGCCATTCTTCCGTCTCCGGCCCCTCGCCGTAATCCATCTCCACCGGCACAATTACGGAACATGCATTGATCTCGTCCGACTCCTCCAGATCCTGCAGCCTGCCGTCCTGTTTCAGCTTCCGCATTGCCATCAGCGCCAGATCCATCAGGCAGACAAACTTATCTTCCCTGCCTGCAAATATCTCTTCCCGCGTATCAAGATAACTCTGATAAGTCGTTTCAATCGGCGTCCGGTAATACCCCTCGCCAAACGTAATCTCCTTTAATTCCGTAGAAAAAGTAGTATGGCGGCAGTGATCGGACCAATACGTATCCAGCACCCGGATTTCCGTCATGGTCGGATCCCTGTCCTCCTCGGACTTAAAATAATTCTGTATATGTATGAAATCCTTAAACGTCATAGCCAGCCCCAGGGAATCATACAGCTCCCGAAGCTCTGCATCCTGCATATCCTTAAACCCTTCCAGCACAGCCACATCCGCCGGTTCCTCATAATCCGCCATCAAGGTTTCCGGCTTGGACAGATCCGTTTCACGGGAATCCACCGGATTAATACAGTATGCCTTAATCCTGCCGAATTCCTCATCGGAAATATCCCCTGTTACCACATAAGTAACCGCCGTCCGTATTACCGGCTGCTCATCCTCCTTTAAGAACTTTACACACTGGACAGCCGAATCCGCACGCTGGTCAAACTGCCCCGGCAGAAACTCCACGCCAAACACCCTGCCGCCCTCCGGCGCTTCAAACGTTTCCCTGTACAGAATATCCACCGGCGGCTCCGAAAAAACCATACTGCAGGCACTCTCAAAAACATCTTCCGACAGATTCTCCACATCATAGCGGATCAGCACCCTTACTGCCTTTACCCCCGTGATATTTAAATAACTTTGGATTTCCTCCTCCAGCTCCCTGGCTTTTACCGCAAAAGGCTCCTTCTTCTCCACAAAAATACGCTTCACATTTCCCATGATGAACCAACCATCCTCCTTGTCGTCAGCCGTCCCCAACTTCGTCGTTTTCAATAATTAATCCCTGCATAATATAAAGTATCTCCCGATCCACCGTTTCCTCTGTAATCCCCCTCGTCTGGGACGCTATCTTAAGCCCCTCCAGCACATACATAATATTCCTGGCCGCCCCCATGGCATCCTCACAGTAAAACTCCCCGTTCTCTACGCCGGCCTCAATCAGCCGCCCCACGATCCGGACCGACGTATCAAACCGCTTCTTTAACAGATTATCCTTCCTCGGCACCTTATGAGCAAAAAAATATTCATAAGACGCCATCGTCAGGTTATTCTTCCTGTGCAGCAATTCCTTCTTCTGCTCCTTCAAAAATAAGGCGAGAATATCCGAGGCAAAAGCATTCTTCCCCAGAAGCTCTTCCACCCCGCCGGTATCCTCCGCCCCTTTCCCTTCCGCCCCAAGCACTTCCAAAAATATCTCCTGCGTGCTGGAAAAATACAGATACAAACCGCCCCGGCTGATACCGCATGCATCCACGATATCCTTCATCGTTACATTTTTATACCCTTTTTCTACAAAAACCTCCCTTGCCGTATCCACAATAAACTGCTTCTTCTGTTCCGACTTCTCGCTCATTATGTAACCTCTTACCTGCCAGCCCCTGCCGGTTCCCTTACTTCTAAGCCACGCCGGCTCCTTACCTCCAAGCCACGTCGGCTTCTTACCTCCAAGCCCTGTCAGTTCTTTACTTCCAAGCCGCGCCGGCTCCTTATTTCCCGGCCCTGCCGGTTTCCGCCGCTGTCCTGCCCTTTTTCTGCCAGAATTCCAAAATTTCTTTCATTTTCACAAGTACCTTCAGGATCGAACCGTTCGAAACGCCCTCCGTCCAGACTGTCCCTTTGGTCATCCCACCCAGAATATATTTCGACAAAACCCCGCACAGCCCGTCCATCTGCTGAAGCGTAGCCTGTTCAATATACCTCTGCTCTTCTGCAACGGTACGGATCCGGTTCCTCGCATACACATACGGATAATTCCGATCCAGAAGCTTCGTCCTCCTCGCATCCTGCACCAGGCTCATAAGCGTACTGTCATACACCGGGAAAGAAATGGAATGCTCGCTGATCCCCTCCCCGGAATATATCCTGGATATATTAACCCCCGCCTTAGCCTCCAGCCAGGGAATATACTTTATCAAACGCTCCACATCCGGCCGATACCTTTCCGCAAGCTCCTGCATGTAGTTTTCATCCTTCTCCATATCTTCGTCTCCCTGCTCCTTAAAGTTCTTCCACCGCATATCTGAACCTCCCTGCACAGGGATTTCAAACACGCTCTAATAAAGTATAACATAAAATGCTGAAATGTACAGCAACATGGACAAAAAATACTCACTATTGTATTTTATCCGCAGAATTAGTATAATGAAACTGAAAAAAAGTGTGTAAAGCACTTTTAATAAAGTAAAAAGCACCATCAGGAGGAATATTATGGCAAGAGAATTTAAAAACGGCTCCGTCATATGCCAGAGCGGCCAGCCAATCCAATCTTTAAATATGATCGCAAAAGGGACAGTACGCGCCGTATATCCCGGCACCGAATTTTTCCTGGGCAAAGGGGACATCATAGGACTCTGCGCCCTGCAGCCCGGTTCCTACATTTTTACTTATATTGCTTCGGACGATGTCACCATCGCAACTTTTCCGTATAAAGAAGGGAAACTGACCTCCCTCCTTTCCCAAAAGCCGGACTTCGCCCAATTAATTGTAAAATCAGGTTTAAAACAGATGAAACATATCATTGAGGCATACGAACTCTCCAAATACGACTGTGACAGCCTCTACCATTATCTGCTGGACAGTTATCAGGAATATGCCGCTTTCTGCGGACGCTATTCCATCTCCCCGCGGCTGCTGCCAGCCCTGGAAACCATTACGCCGCTGGCTTTGGAGGAGGATATCCCCCAGTGGCTCATTGACCTGTATGAAAACATGTCGCCAATCCTGCTTCCGGCGCTTTCCCACAGCAAGGCGCCGGTTCTGGATTTCGTCAACGGCCTCATGATGAGCATCAGCCAGACTGCGCACCATATTATGTCCGTCTGCCATATCATGCACGAATATAAGTCAGACATTTCCCGGCTGCTGATGAACGAAAACCGCCTGGACTTATTTGATTTATATATTTCGCTTTTTAAACGGATCGGCCATGACAAGGATGACTCCACTGCTGTTACGGCTGCTTTCAGCCGCATGATGCTCCATCTGGAAAGCATCGGTTCCATCGACCACACCCTGTACGAGACAAGGGTGCGCGAATACAGGGAATTGTCCGCTGCTTTGGAAGCCAACGGCCTGGAAATGGCACAGGAGCAAAAGGCATCTGCCCCGGCCTCCAATAACCTCAACGGTTCCCTGGACACCATCCTTGATTATGCAGACTGCGACGAAGAGACAAAGGCCGCATTCCGCAGACAGGTGGAAGAATACCGGCGCCAGATTGACAAAAATGCCACGGACGATCCCAGCCGGAAACTCAGGCTGAACCTCACAAAATCGTTCTACCAGATATACCAGGGGGCATTCCGGGCCAGCCTGAAAGACTCCGACATCCCGACTGTATTGAAAATGTTCTTCCAGTTCGGCTACGTAGACGAAGAGCTTGCCGGAAAGGAAAATGCGGCGTACCTGTACTCCATTGCGGAAAATTTCCCTTCCTCTCCGGAAAACAACGTATATACCGCCTACGAATGGCTGAAAGCCATCCATGACGGGAAAAAAGAACCGAGCCGCAACGAATTTGACGCAGACTACACGGCATATATCCACGAATTGAAGACCACCGGCAAAATTACCGCCCAAAAAGAGCGGGAAATGGCAACCGACTGTTCGGAAAAAGTCCTGTTTGAGCTGACAAACATGTTCCCGCTGGTAAATAAAATCACCTTCGGCCGGCTGACTACCTTCTGCCCGGTCTTCTCCGAACACAACGTACTGAAAGACCTGGAAAAAACCTTTGTGACAGCGGAGAAAACAAACAAAGCCCTGAGTGAAATCCGCGCCCTTGATTTCGGCGCCTATTACCGCGAAACCATTTATTCCAACCCGGAAAAAGGCATCGCGAAAGAAAATGTAAATGTGGAAATCCTGCCCGATATCATACTGATGCCCAATATCGGCATCCGCGGCGTCATGTGGCAGGAAATCGAAGGGAAACGCCGCACCACCCCGGCGCGTATAATGCTCTCCGTATTCCAGATGGAAGACCTGATGTCCATCATCGCAAGGCTGACCGGGGAATTCCGTTGGGAAATGTGCAAACGTGTCCAGGGCGCCAGATGGAATGACCTCTCGGAGCCATCCCTTACAAGCGAATACTTTGACTACATCCAATTTTACAGAAAAAATAACTCCCTTACGCCGGAAGCAAAGGATAAAATCAAAGCAGCCATGCAGAAAGCCAAGAATAATTATAAAGAAATGTTTGTCCGTGACTACGTTACATGGATTCTGTTCGAAGGCGCCGGTTCCCCCCGCCTGAACAAAGTGGCGCGGAATATCATTTTCACCTACTGCCCGTTTTCCAAAGCGGCGCGGGAAAAATTAAAGTCCAACCCTCTTTACAAAGAAATACTCGATCGCTACGATGTACGCAATGCCCAGAAACTGCATCACATGGATAACCTCTACCAGAAACTGCAGAAAACCGGCACGCCCATCCCGGATGAGATCGCTGTACAGCGCCGTTTCCTGGAAAGCTGAAAAAGGGAATAAATAACGGCTAAAAGCCCCGCAGCACACTGGCTGCGGGGCTCTTTTATGCACAGGGGTGCGTAAGGAAATTAGCAGCTTTGCTGCACGCACCCCGCGCGGCGAGTAGGGGGAAAAGCCTCCCCTACTCGGTGATACACAATTACCTCTTCTTCGCTTTCGCTTCCAACGCCTTATCCGTCGGCTTTACCAGCAGCAGGCAAATAGCCATCGCCGCGATATAAAGGACTAACGTAGCGTACAAAACAGTCTGGTATCCGGTCGGGTTCACGGTAATCATTTCCACCGTCCCGTCCGCCAGTTCATGCCCGATCTCAACCGGAGATCCGAAATGGTTTACAATCCAGGTTGCAAGCTGGTTCCCGGTAAGCCCTGCAAAACCCCATGCAGACAAAGTCAGGCCGTGGATTGCACTGATATTGCTCATTCCGTAATGATCGGACAAAAGCGTAGGCACATTGGAGAAACCGCCGCCGTACCCTGCATTCACCACGAAAATCAGGCACAATACCAATACGGTAAGAATCATATTCCCGTTACCGTTCTTAATACCTCCCGTCACGATAATAATCCCTGTAAACGCGATGGAAAGAATAAATATCAGCTTATAAATCGTATTCCTGTCCTTCATCGTATCCGCCCATGCGGAAAAACCAAGACGGCCGCCCGCATTGAAGACTGCGGAAACAGTGGAAATAATACCTGCCGCCCCTGCCAGGCCGATACATTTTACAATCATCTTCTCCTGGGAAATCAGAGCCAGGCCGCAAGTAATATTAATATAGAACATAAGCCAGATCCCGATATAATTTGTAACAGGCTTTGACTTGATAACAGCCATCATGCTCTGGCCTTTTTCCTTTGTCTGGGGTTCGTGCCAGCCTTCCGGCTTCTTCAAAAGCAGATGCCCGGCAAACATCATGGCAAAATACACCACCGCCAGAATCAGGAACATCTTATAGATGCCCCCCTCTCCCAAGTTGTCAAGCATTGCCTGCATAATCGGGCTTGCGATAGCCTTTGCCGCACCGAAACCGGCAACCGCCAGCCCCGTTGCCAGGCCCTTCCTGTCCTCGAACCAAAGCATCAGCGTCTTAACCGGGGACAGATAACCGGTCCCGAGGCCAACACCCATTATGAAGCCATAGCAGACATAAATGCCGAGCAATGCCAGCATACTGCCCTGATGGGAACCGCCGTAGTAAATAAAGAACCCGGTTCCGGCCATACCTGCCGAAAAACAAATCGTGGCAAGCAGCGAAGACTTATGTATATCCTTCTCCACAACATTCCCCAGAAACGCAGCAGACATCCCCAGGAAAAAGATTGCGAAACTGAACGCCCATTCTGTCGCTCCTTTTGAAAACCCGATATAATCGGCAATCTCCTGACTGAAAATCGACCAACAGTAAACAGTACCGATACTGCAATGCAGAAGCAATGCAGGAATAGCTGCGCGGAACCACTTATTGGAACGCCAGCCTTGTGTGTTTGTTCCCTTTCCTTTTCCCATAATTCACTTTCCCTCAACCATTCTTTAGTTTTATCCGTCCCGGCATCCCTTTCCGTCCGTATACCGTCCCGGACGTATCTATTATAAACCATATATCCTCCGGATTCAATATTAAAATATGAATTTCTTATAAGAGTCTGAAAGGGACTTTCAAACTTTTCCATAGAAATATTTTACAAAAACCAGGAAAAAGTGTATACTACTTTTAGCCCGATCCCGGGAACCGCAACCCCAATGGCGGCAGCCATTTTGCGGCAGCCTTTGTTTTCCGATAAAAAACAAATTGAAATTTATGAGGTGGATCCTATGAAATATTTCCTGATGTTTATCAAAAAGACACTGAGATACGTATTAAAACCGCTTTCCTTCGTGCCGGCAATCTTTGTTATGTACATGATTTTCCGCCTGTCCGCGCAGGACGGCGTCAGCAGCAGCCAGCTAAGCTACAAAGTCAGCAAAAAAATCGTCACTACCGCCGACCGCATACTGGATCTGGAATTTACACAGGAACAGATCAAGCATTGCTCCGACCGCATACACCGCTATGTCCGCAAGCTGGGCCATATTACGGAATACTTTATACTGGCGATATCCATTTCCTTCCCGCTGTATGTATACAGGGTCCGCGGTTTTGCACTGATGCTTGTCGCCGGGCTGTTCTGCGTCGCTTTCGCCGGACTGGACGAATACCACCAATCTTTTGTAGCAGGCCGCGGGCCGTCCAAACGGGATGTAGCCATTGACAGTATCGGTATCTTCGCCGGCATTATCCTCGTCCGCATTGTAGGATGGACCGGCAGAATGACAATATTCCGGCCACTCGCCAATAAGAGGGCAGGGGAATGAGCTCCCCTGCCCTCTGGCCTGCGCCTGTGCAATCGAGTAAGGAAGAGCCATCTTCCCCTACTCGCGCGCCGGGCACCCGTCAGCTCTTGCTGACATTTTTCCTTTGGGTGCCCGTGTGCAATCGAGTAGGGGAGGCTTTTCCCCCTACTCGCCGCGCGGGGTGCGTGCAGCAAA
>CANDKY010000034.1 GCA_947385425.1 uncultured Lachnospiraceae bacterium
AAGAAGATTCCTATTGGAAACACAGAAATCCCCTTAAGTCAATGACATTGGAAGTATATCCGGTCCATATATTGCACATATGCAGGATGGACAGGGAGGAACTGTGGGGACTTACTCCCGGGAAGAATCGGAGGGGTATGACTATTGCAGTAAGGTTACTTTATATGAGGGATACCATGTGGATGAAATCTATTATCTGAAAATGGGTTACAACAGTGCAGTCGGAAATATTCCTTCCGCAGTGACTGCCGCCTATGTGGGACGGTATTCTTCCATAGGGGAAGCAGCTGCGGATGGGGCGGAGAACATTAAGGATATTTTGTTTGCAGGCGATAACAGCACAGAAAAAGGGTATGGGGCGGACTATAGCCAGGGAGTTGATTTTACGATTTTTGTCGGGGAAGACGGGTCACCGGGGCAGAAGGTTTATCACTGTCGTGTCAGGACGGAGGAAGGGACAAGTTTACCCTCCGATTATAATTGGATCGTTTTTTCGGGTTTAAAGGGTGTCGATGGGGAGGACATCCCCTGTTATGTTGTTCCTTTAAGCTATGACTCTTTTGGGTCTGCAAATTTCTATACGATTCTGGTTGGCGGTGAGGTGGATGTAAGCAGTCTGATCCCGGTATTCCGGACTCCATCGGGGGCAAGGGTATTTACAACGGGCAGCAGCGTGCCGGAGACAAGCGGCGTGTCGGCCCATGATTTTTCCAAAGGTGCGGTATTGTATACCGTTTCCCAGGAAGAAGGGGTTCAGATGGTGAAAAACTATTGGCTGCAGGTTGTAAAGGCTAAGAGCGGCAGGGGGCGTCTGTACATAAACAGCCTGGAGGATGCCGGGGCAGGCACGAGGGAGGAAAACGGCGTTATTTATTCCACACGGGAGGTTGTGCTGGATTACTATCACAGAAACAGGCATGATATTCTGCTGATGAATATAGGGACCGATGCCATCCCCAACCTGTCCGCGGAACTGGAATCGGATGTGGTGGAACTGGATGAATACTGGACATTGAAGGGAAATTACAGCCTGCCCGGACTCAGCACTCTGACGAAAGAGACGGAACACGGGGAACTGCCGAATTTTGCCCAGTTGAGAATGAAGGCAAAGGACGGTGTGGAAGAGGGGACGGAGATATCCGGTACGCTGACCATTAAGTCCGGGACGGAACCGCTGATGGTACTGACATTAACGGGTGTCATCGGCAGTCCGCGGATTATTACGGAAGAGCTTCCGCAGTCGTTAAAATGTACTTTGTGGGTGCCTTACGGGACGTTTATCCAGAACAACAATAAGTACAGTTGGAATAAAATAAGCTACAGCCTTGCGGACGGCAGTCTGCCGGCAGGGATGGAACTTAGGGAGAACGGGGAGATATACGGTGTGCCGGAGGAAACCGGGGAGTTTACATTCACGGTGCGCATGACGAACAGTACGGAGAGTTTCCCGGATGATATGAAAACCTATACACTGGCGGTGGAAAGGAATACGGATGAGAATGCGGAAGCATCGACGGACCCCGGGTATGAGCTGATCCAGCGTGTGCCGGATTTCCAGGCGGGCATGGCGACGGCGGACAGCCGGACACTGGTTTCTGTGGGGCCATATGAGGAATTTGTGGACATCTACCTGGACGGCAGGAAGCTGGAAAGGGGAAGTGAATATACGTCGGAACCCGGCAGCACGAGGATTACGGTGCGCAGCCAGACCCTTACGCCGCCCGGCGCAGCCGGTACCCATACGCTGGGGGTTGAGTTCCGGACAAAGGATACTGGGCTGTTAAAGCGTGCGGCGCAGAATTATAAAGTGGGGTATGACGTTCCGGATAATGGGGACAGCGGAAGCGGAGACGGAAATAGTGGAGGAAACAATGGCGGAAGCGGTAATGGCGGCGCCGATAAGGATGGCGAAAGCGGCGGTAACGGCGGCAATGCAGATAACGGCGGCGGTAACCCGGCCGGGGAAGGCGGTGTTTCCGGCGGGGACGGTCCAGGCGATGACGTGGGCGCGGCGGTTTCCTCCGCTGTCCGGGCGGTGGCCATCGCGGTTTCCACGACGGATACGGATGCCGTGATCCGTTATACGGTGAAGTCCGGTGATACACTCTGGAAGATTGCGGAAAAGTTTTATGGCGCCGGGAAGTACTGGCAGAAGGTTTTTGAGGACAACAGGGCGGTGATCGGCAATCCGAACCGGATATACGCGGGGCAGGTTATTGTCATTTATAAGGCGCAGGCGGATATTTCTGCCCGGCAGGGGAATCCGTCCGCAGGCGGCAGCGGCGGGAGTCTTTATACCGTGGAAGCGGGGGATACCCTGTGGAAGATTGCCCGGGAAGTTTACGGGCAGGGCTGGCGCTGGAGGCAGATTTACCGGGCCAATGCGGATACCGTCCGTGAGCCGGGGGATATTTATGCGGGGCAGGCGCTTTTTATCCCGGAGGGGTAGGGAGTAAGCCTGGAGCGTGTCTTAAAATTGCTTTTTGCGAGATGCCGTCCCAATTTGCTCCCAATTTTTGTCCAAATTCAGGAGGTGTAGTGGGCTGCATTGACTGAATTTGGACGAAAAATGGGGGTAAAGTGGTGAAGTGGTTACACCGCGACAGATTGCGGGAATGAATTTTAAGACACGCTCTGGCAGGCTTTTGGAATTTTGGTAAGCAAGTCAGGTTTAGATTTTTTTCCATAGGTAGTCATGTGTAAAGAATCATTCCTTTGGCCTTCGCTTGGGTGATAAAGATCCTGTTGGACGGATCGTTGTGGGATTCTGATTAGTGTTTTCCTGTTATGAAGAAATTTTCCTTATTTCATATAAAATATTGACGATATGTCCCATCTGTTCCTCATTGAAGGAGTTTAGAAGTTCTATCCCCACATCTTTATCGAATCCTTCTTTGTGCCCTAAAATAATGTAATCCGCGGATATGTTGCAGGCAGTGCAAATTTTATAAATGGTTTTTGACGTTAAGCTTTTTTTTCCACGTTCTACGTCCGCGAGAAAGCTGGCAGATATATCGCATTTCTCACTGAACTTTTCCCGTGACAGGTGCATGGATTCACGGATTTCACGGATTCTGAGACCTACCATTAAGTTATAGTCTTTATCAATCATCATATTATTATGCCCCCGAAGGATGAGAAAAATAACAAGCCCCGCTGCAAATACCGGAGTTTTATGTTGTTTCCGGCGTATGGTTCGCAGCAAATCCGGTAAATAAAAGATTTCATATTCTTGTATAGAACAAGTATAGCAACATCGGTTATACTACAATATATTCTATAGAATACATTATTATACTCTATAGAATTGACATGACGTGGTAAAATATGTATAATAAACCCAGTTTACAAAATTTTTAAGAAATTTTAAAAAAGGCATGATGCGGGATGCAAGCAGAAAGAAGCCCGGATCGGTATGGAATATAAGCGCCATGCCGTTTGATAATAAATAATATACCATGCACAATCCGGCGGGATGCAGAAGGCATGGGAGAGCGTTGGAGGCTGTAATGGTACGGGGGTATGGCAAATGCCACCGGGATATGGTTCCTGTCGTGGAACCAATAGGGGCGGAAGTGTAAATGTACATTGCCGGAATGCATATTTTCAAAATGATAGTTTTTCGGGAATAAAACCTCCCGGGAACAGTAGTTATCAAATTTAGGCCTGTAACAGGCGGAAAGGGGTTCGCATGGGAAGTGTAAAACGAAGGCTGGCGGCATTGCCGGCCGGGGTATTTGTGGCATCCGGCGTGGCGGAAGCCATGACGGTAAGTATGCCGGTGTTTGCGGCGACGGCTGCGGCGGATGGCGCGACAGCGGGGTGCACCGGTTATTTTGACGGATAGCATTCCGGATGCAGTAAAGTATGTTCCTTATGGAACTATGATTTAGAATTCCAATAAATACAGTAAAACAAGGGTAGAATATGCATTATCTGGCAGATTGCCAGACGGAATGGAGTTTAAGAAAAACAAAGAACTTTACGGAGTGCCTAGGGAGGAAGGGGTTTTCCATTTCGAAATTCGTATGGTAAGTGTAAATCCATATACAGATATAACAAAGGAGTTTACTTTAACTGTAAAAGAGAATACGAATGCAAACGTAGATGCGGCCACAGATGCAGGCTATGACGTGACCCAGCGCATCCCCGCAGTTGCCATAGGCTCTTCGGGCAGCCATACTTTTGTATCGCAGGGTGTCCTGGAAGAGTTCGTGGATGCTTATTTGGATGGTGAAAAACTGGTGAGGGATGTGGACTATGATGCGGAATCCGGAAGTACCAGAATTACAATCAGCAGCCAGACATTAACGAGGGCAAACGAAGTCGGTACGCATACCCTTGGTGTGGAATTCCGTACAGAGGGTGAAAACCTGCTGAGGAAAGCGGCACAGAACTTTAATGTTGTGGAGGGTACTGCGACGGATGATAAAGAGCCGGGCGATAATGGCGCCGGAGGCAATACACCGGATAATAACGTGCCGGGAGGCGATGGGCCGGGAAACGGAAATGCCGGAAATAATGGTTCCGGAAACACAGGGAATAGCAACACGGGAAACAGCGGTTCCGGAAGCGGCAGTTCGAATGATGGCGGCGGTTCCGCAGGGGACGGAGCGGAAGAGAACAATTCCAACAGCGCTGCCGGAAATCCCGGCTGGTTTACGGCCAACACAATTGCAGCCCGTGGGGCATCGACCGGGGAAGCGGAGAGCAGGACTATGGTTTATACCGTAGAACCCGGGGATACCCTGTCAAAGATTGCCGTAAGGTATTATGGAAACGCTTCCCTTTGGAGAAAGATTTTTGAGGATAACAGGGATGTCATAGCCAATCCCAACCGGGTCCGCGCCGGAATGAGAATCCGGTTATACCTGGCGGATGTGACAGCGGAAACGGCGGAAGCAGGAGTTCCTGACACAACGGGAACATATACTGTCCGGAGAGGGGACAGCCTGTGGAAAATTGCCAGGGCGATGTACGGCCAGGGATGGCAGTGGAGGAGAATCTATGACGCCAACCGAAGCGCGATACCGGAGACCCTGATGCTGCGTGTGGGGCAGATCCTTGTGATTCCTTAAGGAAATACATAAGAGATAAATGAAACAGGAAGAATTTAATCGTATCAATGTAAAAAGGAGTGTCATTGTGACACTCCTTTAAAATTATACCGTTTTTATTGGTGGTTTCTGATACAATTTACGTTCCACAAATTTCTTTTCAAGTGCAAGTTTTTTATCGTCTCAGTGTTACTTTTTTCTATATGTATTAATCGCTCATGGTAAACGCAGGAAATCATTGAAAACAGGGCATCACAAGAACTCTAAGTATATCACATCAAAAATGTAAAGCCTTTGGTAATGGAATAGGCTTTACACCATTGGTGGTGTGGTGTCTGCTATGTAGTAGTTATGCTATACTTTCAATACGTTCTTTTACTTTTCGTAATTCATTTTCAAGATGATTCACCCGGATAAGCAACATTTCCTTTTCATTATCAACTTTTCATCAAGTTTACGGCTTAAATCCAAATGACCTTCTGCAATAATTTTTATATTCCGATTTGTTTCATTTTCAAGCGTTAGTTGAATACTTTTAATATCATGCTTTATAGGTTCTAATAAAGATTCAATATCTTGCAGATCCTTATTTGCCAGTGCCATAATATCACGCTCCTTTGAAACTATGTTAATAGGTATAAGTAAGTATATCATATCCAAGGTGTAAAGTCTATTCTATTATCAATGTACTTTTGATTGTGTGGTGTCCGGGTTACAGTTCACTCCCAATGTCATTAACTTAAGCTTTCCAGAGCGCCGCAGACCACATATCTCATCCGGACGCGCTTTCGCTCAGCGGCAGACGCAACGGTACTAAGGCACCAAAATACGGCGCCTAAGTGCCGGCATCTTTCAATGGTCCGGATTGAGATATATGATCTGCAGCGCCCCGAAAAGCTTAAGTTAATGACATTGGTTCACTCCCCGGTTCCCTATCCCGAAACCACCCTGCATTGTTTTTTGTAACATGCAATTCTATGGTAACCTCATCCAGGACATAGGACGCAAAAGACTTCCCGATAAAATCATCACAGGATATTTGGGAACCATTCCGGCAGATTGTATGTAGGACGTGGCAGAGAACCTTTTCAAAATCCCTGCCGCAGGTAAACGTCTCCCTAAGGACAGAACCCATCTTGCATTTCTGCAGGAAACAATAGCGAGTATCTCCTCAGTTCCGAGATAGACGAAGAACAGAACTACAACATGGTGGACGGCAGGCGGAATAATATGTCCCCCAGGAGGAAGAATGGCAGGGCATCCGTCCTGGCAAAGCTGCACCGCAAACAGGCGGAGATTGCAAAGCGGTATGGGAGGCCCGCACAGCAGATGGAGACGGCAGAAGATATGGAGCGCAGGCGGAAGTAAGAAAGGGAGAAGTGCCTGGCGAACGCTGCCGGATGCTTCTCTTTTTTTGCGTCTTGAACAATGGAGAGTTTCTCTGTATAATAAAACCATAGCAGACAGGGCATAGCTGATTTGTCAGACTGACCGGCAAAAAGCTGGAACCGAGGTGATACGATGCAGGGTGAGACATTACAGGAAGAACCAAAAGAGAAAACAGCGGAGAAAAAGGAGACATTTGCAAAATATACGGCGAAAGACAGTGTTTTCGGGGCGCTTTTCCGGGATAAGAAGTACCTGATGCAGCTATACCATGCGCTCCACCCGGAGGATGTAAAGACGACGGAAGACGCGCTTACGGACATTACGATAAGGAACGTCCTCACGAACGGGATCTACAATGATCTGTGTTTCCGAGTTGGGGATAAAGTCATGTTCCTGGTCGAGCATCAATCTTCATGGACGATGAATATCATTATACGTGTGCTGATGTATTTAGCGCAGATTTATCATGATTACTTTGAGAAACAGGGTGCAGACTTATACGGGAGCAAGAAAGTCCATGTCCCAGAACCGGAGTTATACATGATTTTTACAGGAGAGCGTGCCAGCAGGCCGGAAATGATCTCACTTACCAAAGAATTTTTCGGCGGGAAGGAATGTGCCATTGAAGTAAAGGTGAAGGTGCTTTATGGCGGCAAAGGAAATGATATTATCAGCCAGTATGTAAATTTTACAAAAGTATATAATGAACAGGTGAAAAAATATGGGAGAAGCCGGGAAGCTGTCACGGAAACCATCTGTATCTGTAAGGACAGGGATGTGCTCCGTGAGTTTTTGGCAGGCAGGGAAAAGGAGGTTATATCTATTATGATGGCTTTGTTTGATGAAGAAAAGATCATGCGTACCCATATCGCAAGTGAAAAGAAAGCAGCCTCAAAAGAGACTGCACGAAAAGCTGCGGAACAGATGTTGAGGTTGGGGAAATTGTCGGCAGAAGAGATTGCAGGCTGTTTTACTGAGTTGTCTGTGGAGGATATTCAGGAAATTGAAAGAGGGCTGCTTCAAACGGTATAATAATTTGGGAGTAAGCAGATACAAAAGAAAGAATATTGGAGTCCCCAGCAGATGTGCTGGTTGACATAGGTGTGCTGCCCAAGCAGAAATATGAGGAATGGAGATTCGGGAAAGTACGGTATCTGGAAGCAGTCTGTACGTGTAATTTAAAGAAACTTTCTTTTATTATGAAATAGATCCGCTCCTATGCAAAGAAAACGAATTTAAAACCGTCATTCTGCTATTACAAGCGGTGGGGCGTGAAAAAAAGGCATGGGCATAAGCCGGTAATCCTCCTGCGGTTCAGCAAAAGCGGAAATCCGGAGATTGAAAAGGCGCATAGGACGGGGAGTAAACCAATGTCATTAACTTAAGCTTTTCGGGGTGCTGCAAACCATATACCTCAATCCAGACCATTGAAAGACGCCGGCACTTAGGCACCGTATTTTGGTGCTACACTACATGCAATGTAGTGTTAGTACCGTTGCGTCTGCCGTGAGCGGAAGCGCGTCTGGATGAGATATATGGTTTGTGGCACCACGGGAAGCTTAAGTTAATGACATTGGGAGTAAACTGTAATGTGTCCGGTCCCTGTCTCGAAACCACCCTGCATTGTTTTTTGTAGCATGCAATTCCGTATTTGCGGATGGCAGCCATGCCATTGTCAGTGAATGTCTCTTCATAGTTCCTGTCATTAATCTGTTTCAGCGCTTCCCTGCATCCTTTGTCAAATGCCGCTTTTTCGGCATATTTGAGTTCAATAAGGATACCGATCCCTTTATCCTCAACCTCCACGCTGATGTCGCAGTAACCCTCGCCGGATTCGGCGTTGGATTTGACATTCCATCCATCCATGCCTGCAAATAAGCCAAGTAAGATTCCATGGTAAAAATTCTCTTTCCTTTCTTTTGGGGCATTGGTATCGCGGATGCTGATAGTCTTGCGCAGGTATGAGGTAAATCCCTTTTCGATGGCGGCTGTATCGTTTTCCTCAAATGCACGGCAGAAGTCTGCCAATGTCTGCGTATCTTTTTTTGTTTCAGCAACGAACCAGTCCTGTATCTGTTCCTCAAATATCCACTGTATCTCTTTGTTTGGGAACACCAGCCCTGTCAGGCTGCCGTCGTCCTTCCCATGCTGCGTCAGGTATCCGGCGGTAAAAAGGATGCTCCACAGGTTATCGCTTTTGGAATCCAGATCCCTGTAGGTCAGTTCCTGGCGGATTTTCTTTTTAATACAGCTGCCGTTGATCAGGATCTCGATTTCGTCCCTGGTTGTCCTGTCCGCTTTCTCTATAAATTTCCGGATAATGTGATTGCCGCTTGTATTTACCCAGTAATTCTGTGGTTCCGTCACGCTTCCGTCACGGAGGCCGTCGCAGTAATTGATCACATCCCAGGGGCAGTATATCCCTGAACCGCCAAACCGGTAGCCGTCATACCATTCCTTTATGGCGCCATACTGGCCGGAAAATCCATAATATGCCAGCATTTGCCTCACTTCTGTATCTGTAAAGCCGAAATATTCCCTGTAGCGTACATCTTTTATGGTATATACCTTAAAATTGTTCAATCCCGTGAAGATGCTTTCCTTTGATAGCCTGAGGCAGCCGGATAATACTGCGAATTCCAGGCTGTCGTTTGTTTTCAGTGCGTTTTCAAACAGGGCGCGGATCAGATCTGCCATCGGGCCGTAGTATCCGGACTGGTATGCTTTATCAAGGGGGATGTCATATTCATCAAGCAGCAGGATTACCTTTTGTCCGAAATGCTTCCGCAAAAGCTGGGACAAAAGCTGCAGGCTGTCCTTCAAAAGTTCATCCGGCATTGTGAAAACGCCGGATTTGTCTGTGTGGATCAGAGCTTTGTATTGATTGCGTTCCGGCTCAGTCATTTTACTGCTCTGCAGCAGAAACTGTAACCTCCTGGCAATTATCTGGGAGGTTATCCCGCACAGTATTGACAAAATATTGGGCAAACGTTTACACTATAAAAAACAGAGTAAACGTTTAGGAACTGTTAAGAATTAATTTTGCAGACGGCGTAGGATAAATTTTTTCCATCTGTGCGGTTGGCACCCTGTCCCCTCCCGGCTGTGCAGGAGAAGAAAAATCCAACTGCGGCGCACATCTGGCGAAAAGCAGATTTTAAACAGGCTCTAAAAAGGTTTAGACAAGTCAGAGGTAAAGATTAATTCGGAAGAAAGGGAGGCCGGATATTTCATGAGAGCGTTAGGGATTGACATCGGAACGACAACAATAAGTGCGGTAATTGTGAATATGCGCGGGCAGGGGATCGAAAGAGCCTGCAACATTGCAAACGGAAGTTTTATGGAGACAGGCTCCGAATGGGAGAAAATCCAGAATCCGGATAGGATCCTCCGGAAAGTGTATAAGCTTCTGGAGGAGATTTTTGAGGAGTATCAGGATATCCGGGTGATCGGGCTGACAGGGCAGATGCACGGCATTGTATATCTGAACGGGGACGGGGAACATATCAGCCCTCTGTACACATGGCAGGATGGAAGGGGAAATCTGGCGATAGAAAACGGGAAAAGCATCTGTGAGATGTTAGAGGAAAACTTTTCGCTTAAAACTGCTGCGGGATACGGGCTTGTGACTCATCTCTATAACCTGAGGCAGAATCTTGTGCCGGACGGCGCAGTGAAAGTGTGCACGATCATGGACTATGTTGGCATGCGGCTGACAGGGAGGAAAACGCCTCTGGTACATAGCAGCAATGCAGCCGGCCTTGGGCTGTACGATGTGGAAAAGGGAGGGTTCTTCGAAGAGATATTTAAGAAAGCGGGCGGCGACGTGGAAATACTTCCGGAAGTTACGGAAAATTTCACCTGTATCGGCACTTACCGGGGGATTCCGGTGAGCGTTGCCATCGGTGATAACCAGGCCAGTTTCCTGGGTTCTGTGGAAGACGCATCGGATTCCATTCTGGTAAATGTTGGAACCGGAAGCCAGATATCCGTGTTGTCGGAAGAATACTTTACGGCGAAAGGGGTCGAGGCAAGGCCCTTTGCAGGGAAGTATTATCTGCTCGTGGGTTCTTCCCTGTGCGGCGGAAGGGCTTATGCCGCACTGGAGCATTTTTTCAGAATGTATGCAGAGGCATTGGGAGTAGAAAATGCGGATCACTACAATGTGATGGAAAAGCTTGTGGATCGAGTGGATAAAAAGGAAAAGACAGAGAAGCTGAAAGTGAACACCACTTTTTCCGGAACCCGGGAAAAACCGGAAAAGAGAGGCTCTGTTAAAAATATCGGGATCGGGAATTTTACGCCGGCGGCCCTGACAGAGGGTGTGATGGAAGGGATGGCCTCAGAACTTCGCAAAATGTATGCCAGAATGGAAAAGGGGCTTCCTCTTTCCAGGACAAGGATTGTTGCGTCTGGTAACGGCTTGAGAAAGAACCATCATCTGCAGGAGATCATCAGTGAAAAGTTCGGGATGGGTCTGCAGATGGCGGAGCATGTGGAGGAAGCCGCCTACGGGGCGGCGGTTTCAGGTATGGTTGCATTAGGAGAACGAACTTTAAAGGAAGCGGTCGGTATCCTGTAAAAATGAAATGCTTCAAGATAAAACTGCATTTTTCCCAGGTATTCCGGTTTGAAATCGTCACTTATTATAGAGTGGCGGTTTTTTTATGCACAGCCCATGCAGTGGAAATATGCCGCTAAGGCGGCGCATGGGCGCGCGGTGAGTGGGGGAAAAGCATCCCCTACTCGATTGCACAGGGGTACCCAAAGGAAAAATGTCAGCAAGGGCTGACGGGTGCCCGGCGTGCGAGTAGGGGAGGATGGCTCTTCCCTACTCGATTGCACAGCCTCATGCAGGGGAAGTATGCTGCTAAGGAACTGTCCATAAATAACTTGTGCAATTTACTTGTCTTTTTCTCCGGCTGCATTAGAGCCTGTTTAAAATCTCATTTCCACCATCTGTACACCTCATTTTGCGAGATCTTTGCCCCTCACAAACTGTGGCGCACATCTGGCGAAAAGCAGATTTTAAACAGGCTCTTAGTCAAAAATCAGTTACATAGTCCTAAGGAATCCACCATTCTGATACCCCCTTAGGGCAAAGCCCACTATGCGCCCGATTTTTGACAATGATGTAATAATTTACACTTCCGAAGAAAAATTCTGCGCAACTTGCACAAGTCTAATTTGGTCTTAATATCGCGCAAAGTGGTGAAGCGGTTACACCGCGTACAGATCGGGGGAATGATTTTTCAAACAGGTTCTAAGGCGGCGCATGAGGGGCGCGGCGGGTAACTTGATTGTTTCAAAGGCTGTGTTATCCGGTGTCTGTTAAGATTTTACATATACTCTATAGAATATATTAATGAATTCTATAGAGTTGACATGCGCGTGCGAAATAGGTATAATGATCCTTATAATGTAATAGCTGCTGCTTAGCAGTTACGTTGCAATTTGATATCGGAGAAAAAGACAGGAAACAGCACAAATTATTTTGCGGCAGTTCCCTAAGCTGTTTGGGATGTTTCGGATGCCATCCGTCAGGAAACGGATATTTTTCCGCAATATTGTGGCGGATGCTGCAGAAAAAGGAAATGGTATGTTGTGGAATTGTGGAGAGAAGGGATAAAATGTTTGGTTTATCAGGCAGCGAATGCCTGCTTTACGGAGGGATAGCGGTTATGGCGGCGGCTGTGCTGGCAGCAGCGGCCAGTATTGTGGTTTTCCGGATAACAGGGAAGAAGATTGCCCGTGTTTTGGAGGAAGAGTATGGTATCGGTACATTAAGGGGAAGGTATGGTCAGGTAAAATGTCGCAGATAATAGAAGGTATGTATGAAATACAGGAGCAGATAGGAGCCGGAGGAGGAGGTATTGTTTACCGGGGACGGCATATGCGTCTGGACAAGGATATCGTGCTGAAGGCGGATAAGCGTAAACTCAGCGCCTCCAGGGAATCCCTGAGAAGGGAAGTGGATATGCTTAAGGATCTGAGCCATACCAATATCCCGCAGGTATATGATTTTATCCAGGAAGGCAGCACGGTATATACCGTTATGGACTACATAGAAGGGAAAAGCTTTGACAGGATTCTTGCGGACGGGCGGCGCATATCGCAGGCGGAAGTGGTGAACTGGGCCTGCCAGTTATTGGACGCATTGGATTATCTGCATAACCGTCCTCCATACGGCATTCTGCACGGAGATATCAAGCCGGCTAATATTATGCTGCGGCCGGATGGAAACATCTGCCTGATTGATTATAATATTGCGCTTGCGCTGGGAGAGGAAGGGGCGGTCAAGGTTGGTTTCAGCCGCGGCTATGCATCGCCGGAGCATTACGGGGCGGATTATATCAAAAGCAACAGGGCGGCGGCAGTCAAAAGGGTGACAAATGTTTATGCGGATCGTCAGGAAGAAAACGCATGTGCACGGGATGCTTCAAAGGGACAGGGTGAAGAGAAGGCCGGGAGCGGTCTGCAGGCCGGGCGGGAGGACGCGCCGGGACGGCCGGAAATGCAGAACCGGGCAGGTGCAGAGGAACGGACGGACATGCCGGTTCCGACAGAAGTAACGGAATTGATGCAGGAACAGACTGAGATAGTGAACTGGGAGGAAGGACAGGCTCAGGCTGAGAAAGGGAACCGGACCGAGGGACAGGCCCAGACTGAGATAGTGAACCGGATGGGAGAAGAGGATCTCACGGGAACGGCGGAACAGGCGGGAGCACATAAACCGGCCAGAGGGAAAATGACGGGAATGGCAGGGCAAAGGGGCGGTTATGCCGGACATAGCCCAGGAAGGCAGGACGTGGAAGGCGGAAAGCTCCCTTTCGGGAGAAGCGGTACGGAGAGCAGCGCGGGCAGCAGTACGGCAGACGGCAGGAAAGTAATCATGCTGGATGAGCGTTCGGATATTTACTGTCTGGGCGCAACTTTGTACCATATACTGTCCGGGCGGCGTCCGGCGCAGGATGCCCGGGAGGTCATTCCCCTCGGGCCCGAAATCTGCAGCCCGGCGGTTTCCGGGATTATCCGGAAGGCTATGGATCCGCAGCCGGATCGGAGATACCAGTCTGCGAAAGAGATGCTGGTAGATTTCCTGGAACTTGGCAGGAACGATCCGCGTGCAGTCCGGCACAGGCACAGGGAAGCTGCCGCCGCAGTCCTGCTGTCCGTCCTGTTCCTGTCCGGGGGGATGAGCGCTTTTGCCGGGCAGAGCCAGCTAAAGCAGAGGGAGAGCGCGCTGGCCCTGTCCGAATATTCGGCGAATGCCCTTGCGGAAGGGGATGTGTCCGGCGCTGTAGAGATGGCACTGCAGGCAATCCCGCAGAAGAGAGGGCTGTTCTCCGCGCCGATGGCTGCACAGGCACAGAAAGCGCTGACGGATGCGCTGGGGGTCTATGATTTGTCGGACGGGTTTAAGGCATTGGATGCCCTGCAACTTCCGGCGGCGCCTTTTCACATAACAATATCGCCGGGCGGGACAAGGCTGGCAGTAGTTTATGCTTATGAGGCAGTGATATATGATTTGACGGATATTACGGGCAATAATGCCCGAAGCAATAACGCCCGAAGCAATAATGCCCGGGGCAATAATGCCAAGGATAGTAATGCCCGGGAATTGGTGGTTCTGCCGGTGCAGGAGTCGGCATTGTCGGATGCGGTGTTTGTGGGTGAGGATGTGCTTATTTATGCCGGGGAGTATGGCGTAAGCGCCTATGACCTGGCAGGGAAAAAAGAAATCTGGACAGCCGGTACGGCGACGTCCCTTGCCCTTTCCGGCGATGGCAGCAGGGTGGCGGCGGTTAACCGGAGGGATGGTTATGCTTTGATATACCGGACTTCGGACGGGGCGGAAGTCGGAAGATGTGATTTTTGGGGACGGCATCTTTCCGTTCCGGAGAATGATATTTTTGCGGATGCAGGGGACAGTATCCTTGCATTGAACCGGGATGGCAGCGTGCTGGCGGCCAGCTTCCAGGACGGCGGGCTGGAGCTTTTTGATTTGGATGCCCCTGAAGAGGGGATTATCTTATATGAAACTTCCGGTTATACCCATTTTGAGGGAGGGTTCCAGGGGGATTATTTTGCTTACGGGGCATCGGAAGGAGGTCGGTCGGTATTTGGCCTTATCAATGTAAGGGACGGGGTGGAAGTCGGAGGGTTTGATTCCCCGGACAGGTTCCTTGTCCAGGCTGGGGAGAAGGGGATTTTCCTTGCGAACGGAAACCTCCTGGTATCTTTTGATCCCGGCACACTGGAGCAGAAGGAGCTTGCCTATACAGGGAATTTGGATATCACGGGTTTTTCTATAGCGGAAAATTATGTGCTGGTATCCACGGAGGATAACGGCGCGTTATTTTATGACAGCGGCGCGAACCTGATTTCAACAGAGCAGTGTAAGGAACCCTGTGATTTCCTGGCATTGTCCGGAGGCTTAGGCGTGCTGGCAAACCGTAATGAGCCTTCCCTGCGCCTGCTGCGGCTGGAAGACCATAAAGATGCCCTGCTGTTATCCTATGACGCAAGGTATGGACATGACGAAGCCCGAATCAGCATGGACGGCCAGACCGCCATGCTGTTCAATTATAGACAGTTTGCCATTTATGATATGGCAGGCCGGCTGATAACAGAGGAAAAATTGCCGGACGCTGACAGCATTTATGACCAGCAGTTCCGGAAAGGGGAGGATGGATCCTGGCTGGAGGTGACCTGGTATGACGGAACGGTACGCCGCTACAGTGCCGGGGACGGTGCGGTGCTGTCGGAGGAAAAAGGGGAGCCGCCCCGGAAGGATCTGTACGAGGAATTTTACACGGAAAAGTACAGGATCGCCTCTTCCCTGCATTCGGCGGCGGAGGTGTATGACAGGGAAACAGGGAAACTGGTCAGTGTCCTGGAGAAGGACTCCTATCTTACGTATGTCACGCAGGCGGGTGAGTATCTGGTTACGGAATATGTCAGCGCTGCGGGTGAAAGGTACGGGCTTTTGCTTGACCGGGAACTGCAGACACTGGCGTATCTGCCCGGGCTGTGCGATATCATGGACGGGGAGCTGGTTTTTGACTATGGTTCGGGAAATCTGCGGAAATGCCCGCTTTATTCTATCGGCGAATTGATAGATATGGGGGAGGCGTATCTGGAAGGAGGGGATGCGGGTTTTTAACGGGGATTGCGGGATGCGGATTTAATTGGCAAGTAATTTTGAGCCTGTTTGGCGGGCAGAAGGAGGGACATGTGAGAAGTGTGAAACGAAAGATGGCTGCGCTGTTGGCAGCGGTGCTTATGGCGTCAGGCATAACGGCAAGTATGCCGGTGGCCGCAGCGGGGAACGCGGCGGATGCAGGAACGGATGTGTCTGCCGGGAAGAGTGCAGCGGTGCAGGCAGAACTGGCTGCGGGAGCAGATGCAGTTGCGCAGACAGATGCGGATACCGGTGCAGATATCCATGGGGAAGCAAAGATTCCGGCAAGAACGGACGAGACGGCAGGGGAAACGTATATTCCGACGGCATCCGGGCAGTTAGATAAGAAACCTGAGGGAACGGATGCCGCAGGTACGCCGGGTGCAGAAGCGTTGGGTGTTGAAAAAATAGTGGAAGCGCTTTACGCGGAAGTGACGGAGGATAGCCTGGCAGAGCTGGTGGGCCGTGCAGGGGATGCTTTTGCGGAGACGGAAGCGCCGGAGGGCGCCACGGACGCGGAGGAATATGAAAGGATGCTTTCTTTTATAAAGAAGGAAGTGGAAGATTACCTGCAGGGTGTTTTGGAAAAGGCGAAGGCAGAATATGCACAGTTAGGGCAGGAAGAGGTTTACCGGGCTGTTTTTGACGGGCTGTGTGAGAAAATAATGGGCGCTATGAAAGAACTGTACGGTTTGGGAGACGCGTCGGTGATGTCTTTGCTGCCGCTGGAGGAGAAAAAGATTAGTGTTGATCTGACCGGGCTTACACCGATAGAATTAACCAGGATCCCTTTTTCACGGATATTTGAAGGGGAGGATATGGCAGGGCTGGATAAGATTGCATATGTATACCATTCTTCGGACTATGAGTGGTCGGATAGTTATTCGGACGGATATACGGTAGAGGATTATTCGGGATATGCCAATCTAAGCTATGGAACCAGTTATGATTCTTCCTACTATAGCAGCCCATGGCTGATGATTCCCGGGGGAGATCAGATGAAAGGGGATGCCATAAGGTATATTGTGAATGTCCGGCATACAGGGGCAAGATCATGGCTGGTACCGACTATATATACGCAGGATGCGATGGGGAACCGTGCAGAGAAGACGGTAAGTGAGTACTATTATGCGGATACAAATAGTGATGGCAGCCGATACCTGTGGATTGATGTGCCGGCGGACAGCGCACCGTATAATCGTCAGGATTATTATTTGAAACTGGATGTAAATTCCTCTCTTTACGGGGAAGCAGCAGACGGAATGGACATAAAGGTTTATGAAGGCAGGTATGTGACAGCAGATGCTGCTATGGCTGCAAATGACATAACCGATCAAATACTTGGCAACATAGATATGGGGCAGCAGGGGGCGGGTTATATTTTTTCCGGTTCCAAAGAGATTACAATGGTGTCCTTTGATGCGGAGGGGAACGTTACCGGATGCCTTCCGCTGCGAATTGCTTTGAGCAGAATACGGACGGAAAATTATATTTCAACAGGAAGTTTGTTCCGAAGAGTGGAGGACAGCAGCAGGGAATATGTAACTTATACCACCCAAAGCAGGACGGATGCTGATGGTATGGAAACGAAAACATGCCAATTATATGAAGGATATCCTGCAAATGGCAGATATTGGTTTACGATGGATTATTATGTCAATGATTCCTCCTTAAACAGTGCGGTAACAGCAGCTTATGCCGGACAATATGCCTCCATTGGCGAGGCCGAAAGCGCCGGGGCGGCTGACATCAAAGAAAAGTTATTCGGGAACGATTATGAAACGGAAGGGTATGAGGCTGATTACAGCGGCGAGGGTGTTTACTTTTCTGTTTTTGTAGGAGAAGAAGGGGAAGGACAGGAAAAATACCACTATTGCATAAAAGCGGAAGAAAGTATTGTACCTAAGCACAGTGGAGTGGGTGTCAGGTTCACCGGATTTCTGGACAGGGATGGAAAAAGGGTGGACTGCTATATCGTAAAACCGAAGGATGATTCTTATGCAGAGGGTAGTTATCCTATTATGATAGTAGGGGATGACGTTGACCTTACCGGCCTGGCACCGATATTTACTACGGATACGGGTGTAAATCTGTATGCGCCCGGCAGCAGTACGCCGGAAAAATCAGGTGAGAGTTATCATGATTTTTCAAACGGGCCGATACATTATACAACTTCTGCAGAGGATAAGAATAACGCAAAAAATGTCTGGCTGACAGTGAAAACGGAAGATAACAGCGAAACATCCTACAATTTGTATACAAACAGCCTTTCCGATGAGGATGCCAATACAAGGGTGGAAAACGGTGTCATCTATTCCAGGCGTGAGGTGATGCTGGAAGCGGAGGATGACGCCCATGATATCATCCTGATTAACATGGGGGAGAATGATATCCCCAAATTGTCGGTGGAACTGGTATCCGGTGTGCTGGAACTGGATGAATATTGGACTCTAAACGGGAACCATGATTTGTCGGCGTTTGCAGGTGTTGCGGATGAGACAAGATACGGGGAACTGGCTAATATGGCAAAAGTCCGTTTAAAGAAAAAAAGCGAAGTGGTTTCCGGTTCGGAAGTGGAGGGGACTCTTACGGTAAAGGCAGACGGCAAAGTGCTTATGGTCCTGGAATTAACCGGTAGTGCCGGTGCGCCGGTTATTACAACAAAAGAGATACCGGAAGCAGTTAAGTATGTTCCTTATGGAACCATGATCCAGAATTCGGGTAAGTACAGAAAAACAGAAGTGCGATATGCGTTAGATTACGGTACTTTACCGGAAGGAATGGAAATCAGGAGAAACGGGGAACTTTACGGTGTGCCGAAGGAGGAAGGTACTTTCAGGTTTACCGTGCGGATGGTGAGTACAAATCCGTATGCAAATGATACCCAAAGCTTTGAACTTGTTGTAAAGGAAAACACGGATGAAAATGTAGATGCATCTACGGATTCCGGATATGATGTGACACAGCGTATCCCCACGGTGGCCATTGGGTCTTCCGGCAGCAGGGTCTTTGTTTCGCAGGGTGTTTTCGGCGAGTTTGCCGATGTTTTCTTAGATGGTGAGAAGCTTGTGAAGGATGTGGATTATTCGGCGGAATCCGGGAGTACCAGGCTTACGATCAGCAGCCAGACACTGACAAGGGCAAATGAAGCCGGGACGCATACCCTCGGTGTTGAGTTCCGAACATCGGATGAAAATCTTCTGAAGAAAGCGGCACAGAACTTTGAAGTTGCCAGTGCGGGGACTATTATTGACGATGGAAACCCTGGGAATGATAGTCCGGGGGACAATGGTTCGGAGGATGGCAACTTGGGGAACAATGGTTCAGGGAATGACAATCCGGGCAGCAATGATTCCGGAAATGGCGGTTCGGGAAGCAGTAATTCCGGCGGGGGAAGTACTTCAGGAGGAAATACGGAAGGGAACAGTTCCGGCAGTGCTTCCGCCAATTCCAGCCAGTTCACGGCAAACACCATCGCTGCCCAGGGTACAGCCGGGGCAGAAGCTGTCCGTACGGTGATTTATACCGTTGCGCCGGGGGATACTCTTTCTGCGATTGCCGTGAGATATTATGGCAATGCGTCTCTGTGGAGAAGGATCTACGAGGATAACCGGGAGGTCATCACTAACCCGAACCGGGTACGTGCCGGGATGCAGATTAAGCTGTATCTGGCGAATGTAACGGCGCAGACGGATGAAACAGGGAATACAACGGCAGACACAGCCGGACAGTATACCATCCGCGGCGGCGACAGTTTGTGGAAAATTGCGCGGACAATGTATGGCCAGGGCGGACAGTGGAGGAGGATTTATGAAGCCAACCGGAATGTGATTCCGGATTCCCTGATTCTCCGTGTCGGACAGGTGATTACAATACCATAGGCGTTTACGAATGATTTCCGGTATGGAAGTTCTGAAATTTTGATTTGGCACGCCCTGCAATGCAGTTTCGCGGGGCGTGTTAAATTATGTGGTCAAGTAGACATACCCCTTACGGGGTATGTCTACTTGACCTTTAAGTGAAATAACGTTACCATTACATAATCCGTGCCGTTGATTTCTGTCCTGCATTGCGTTATTATTCAGATAAGTATTAATAATTGGGAGGCGGGAAAGAATGACATTATTACAGGAAGCATACATGCTCATGCAGAGCCAGCCTGAAAAAAATATCCGGTTGATTATTGAACTTCTCCAGGCCATGTCCACGCGGGAGGGTGCGGCGGCTGAAACATCCTCCGAAACATTCAGACGGACCGGCCTTGCGAGGGGGCAGTGAATCTGCCGGATGATTTTGACGAAACTTTTGACGCATGACCATCTGTTGGAAGGCTACGGCGAAAAATGTGTCAGGACGGTGTGATGTCTCCGTTCTGACTATCCATATCAAAAGCCGTACGGTTCGGAAAAACACTTCATATGTATCCATTTTGAAATATCCCCTGTAATAGTAATTGCAATCTCCCCAGGACTATGTTAAAATTTCTTAAAAGCAAATTTTCTAATACATATTTTCGGAGACGGGCTGCTCCGTATCTGGTTCACATCAATACAGGCACAGGCTTGTTCCATTCAGAAAATTCATGCTTTGTATCCACAAATATTTAAGGGGGCGGCTATGTGAGCTGTTTAGTCGGAAAGGCAAAATGTATATTTATATGAGAGAGCGGAATTATAGGGAAATTTTGGTACTGGTTTATCCAGGTTAGGAGGAGATCGTGGATTTAAGGGAGGCAAGGTATTATATGGAACACAGGATGCTTCCGCATTTGTTTTTTACGGGGCCATCCAGGCTTGTCAGTGTGCTGGCAGTGGGGAAGGGGGAATTCCTGTTTAATATCATGAATGATATATGCGAAAATAACCAGGTGAAGAATGTATACGCACCGAAGGATTTTGAAGTCAGCATCGGGAAAGCGGAGGAGGGTTTGGGGATAATAAAGCTCCGTATGCCGGAGCCGCTGTGGGAGCCGCTTTGCTACCGCATTTATCTGATTTTCGATGAGCCGTATAAAAAGCTCGGATATTTTACGGTGGAAAGAGGGGCGGCGGCAGGGGAAGTTTTCCTTTGCTGCTGGAATACGGAAAGTTCGCATATGTCTTTCGGTACGGAGGAACTGTCGGAAGAGGAAGAGGCGGAAAAGTGTGTCCGGCTGTATAAAGATCCGATGGGATGAAAGGGCAAAAGCAAAAAGGGAATGGTTCAGGAGGCAGGATTATGGTAAAATTTCATTCGGAAAAAATTTCAGGACATGTGACAAGGATTTACGGCCTTGCAGGGGAACAGATGTACCTGGTGGAGGGGACGCAGAAAGCCGCGCTGATAGATACCGGCAGCGGGGCGGGGAGTTTGCGCAGGTTTGTGGAAACGTTGACGGATAAGCCGCTTGTGGTGCTTTTAACTCACGGGCATGTGGATCATGCCATGGGGGCGCCGGAATTTGATACGGTTTATATGAGTTATGAAGATAAGTATATTTATGAACAGCATTGCGATATGGAAGTCAGGAAGGGGTATCTTTCGCAGGCTCCTGCTTTTGCCATGGTTGAAGAAGAGGATTATATTCCGGTAAAATCCGCGGATTCTTTCCTGGATTTAAAGGACGGCGATGTCTTTGCGCTTGGCGGCATATCCATCGAAATTTTTGCCTGCCCGGGGCATACGAGGGGCAGCGTATGTATGCTGCTCCGGGAGGAACGTGCGCTGCTTACGGGGGATGCCTGCAATACCTTTGTATTCCTGTTTGACGATTATTCCACAGGCGTTGCGACCTATGAAAAGAACCTGCGGGATTTGAAAGCAAGGACGGAAGGGAAATATGAACGTATTTATCTGTCCCATGGGCCCGGTATGGAATATCCGCCGGTATTGCTGGATGAGGTGATTGAGGTTTGCGGGGATATAAGGAACGGCAGGGTGGATGATATGCCGTTTGAATTTATGGGAAGGAAGGCATGTGTTGCAAAAGCGGCGAAAACAGGCGGTGGCCGTCTGGATGGGAAGTTTGGGAATATTGTATATAATAAGGGACGGATAGAGGAATAACCGCTGTCCAAAACGATGTAAAAAAGCAAATTGTCTGTGAACAGCAACGTTATGCATATATATTCCGAAAAAAATGCAAAATACGGTAGCGTTTTACCCAATAGGATGTTATTATTAACATAAGGGAATGGATGGATTTTCGTTTTGGAATGCGGCTGTGTTCCGGGCGGAGGTCTGTTCCTTATATAAAGAGCACTCTCGGAAATTCCCCGGCATTCCTTTTTGCGGCCGATTTTCTGCCGGAAGCGTCCAAATAACAAGTAGCCGTTTCACAGATCTGTGCACAAGGAGTTCCCGGGAGTACATATAAAATACAAGGAGGGACAGGGTTACTATGAATAAGATCAGGGTTACATCACCGGAGGTTCAGCCTTTTGAGACGGAGCATACCGGGGCAGTGCGGAAATTGGCGCCGGAATGTATGGTGCTGCTGAAAAATGACGGGACGCTCCCGCTGCAGGGGACGGGGAAGCTTGCGTTGTACGGAAGCGGCGCCAGGAGGACCATTAAAGGCGGTACGGGTTCCGGTGATGTGAATGTACGCCACTTTGTAACTGTTGAGGAAGGGCTGAAAAATGCCGGGTTTGAAATCACTACAGGCGCATGGCTGGACGGTTATGACAAAGTGATGGAGGAGGCGAAAAAAGCGTTTTACGGTGCGCTGCGCAAGGAAGCGGAAGCTGCCGGGGTGACAGGCCCCCAGATGGCGATGTATTCCATGGGAAGGGCATGCCCGGAACCGGAGTATGATCTTGCATTGGACGGGGAAGGCGGCACGGCGGTTTATGTACTGGCCCGTAATTCAGGGGAAGGTGCAGACCGGAAACCGGCGGCAGGGGATATCAATCTGACGGAGACGGAAATACGTGACATCCTGGCATTGAAGGATAAATATGATAAATTTGTCCTTGTCCTGAACGTGGGCGGTATGATTGATTTAAAACCGGTGGAAGCAGTGGGGACAGTCCTGCTGTTAGGGCAGTTAGGTTCCGCGACAGGGGATGCGCTGGCGGATGTTGTCCTCGGCAAGGCATATCCTTCCGGCAAGCTGACGATGACATGGGCGCCGATCGGGGACTATGCGTCAACGGAAGGGTTCGGTGATCCCAATGATACATATTATAAAGAAGGGATCTATGTAGGCTACCGCTATTTCGATACCATTGGTTATACACCGACGTATCCTTTTGGCTATGGCCTTGGTTATACTTCTTTTACCGTAGAACCGAAAAGCATGGCGGCGGATGCGGCAAAAGTATCTGTGACCGCGGTGGTTACCAATACGGGAAACGCGGCGGGGAAGGAAGTAGTCCAGGTTTATTATTCCGCGCCGGCAGGGAAACTGGATAAGCCCTATCAGGAACTGGCAGGATATGCCAAGACGGAGGAATTAGCGCCCGGGGAAAGCCAGGAAGTGACGGTGGTTTTCGATACGGAATCCATGGCTTCTTACTGTATCAAATGCGCGTCTTACGTGATGGAGGCAGGCACTTATTATATCCGCGTGGGGAACAGCTCCAGGAATACACATATTGCGGGGGCGGTTGTGCTGGATGAGACTAAGGCGGTCGAGAAATTGAAAAATATCTGCGGGGACAGCGGGTTCGAAGACAGGAAGCCGGAAGGCGCTCCGATTACCTATGACGGGGAAGAGCAGGAAAAGGAAAATGCAAAGACTGTGGAAATCAAGGCGGCCGATTTGGCAGTAAAAGAAGCTGTTTACCAGGAGGTTCCGGCTGAAATCCCGGCTGGCCCGGCGGTAAAATGGGAAGAAGTGAAGAACGGCACGAAGTCACTGGATGAATTTGTGGCGGGCCTGAATGACGATCAGCTTGCTTATCTTTGCATCGGTGCGTACAAAGATGCGGAAGATTTGATGGAAGTGATTGGAAATGCATCCTCGTCTGTGGCAGGAGCGGCAGGGGAGACGACACATCAGTTGGAAGAACTGGGCACACCGACTTTGGTAATGGCGGACGGGCCTGCGGGCCTGCGCCTTGCGCCGACTTATAAGCTGGTGGCAGGATGTGCCAAGGCGACTTCCACCAATTTCGGCAGTGATTTCGCGGCGATGCTGACACCGGAAGAACTGCAGGCAATGGCGGCCAATGCACCGCAGCCTGGTGAGGAAGAGAAAGCGGCTCCCACAAATTACCAGTACTGCGTGGCGATTCCGATCGGCACGGGGATAGCCCAGTCCTGGAACGACGGGCTGGCAAAACAGTGCGGCGACCTGGTAGGCAATGAGATGGAAATGTTCGGCACCCATCTTTGGCTTGCACCCGCCATGAATATTTACCGTTCCCCGCTTTGCGGACGCAATTTCGAATATTATTCCGAAGACCCGCATCTTTCCGGATGCATCGCGGCGGGTATTACGGACGGCGTACAGGCACATGAGGGCTGTGCGACGACGATCAAACATTACGCATGCAACAACCAGGAGACGAACCGTTATTTCTCCAACAGCAATGTAGGGGAGAGGGCATTACGTGAAATTTATCTGAAAGGATTTGAGATCTGTGTGAAGAAATCACAGCCTCATTTTCTCATGACCTCCTACAATCTGATTAACGGCGAACATGCCTGCAGCACAAAGGACATCCAGACATGCACATTGCGTGATGAATGGGGCTTTAAGGGTGTTGTCATGACAGACTGGCTGGTGACAGGCGGCATGGGGGCAAGCGGGGAAAAATGGCCCTGCGCATCCTGTGCGGGAAATGTAAAAGCAGGCAACGATATTACGATGCCCGGTATCCCTTCCGATAAAGCGGATATTTTAAAGGCGCTTAACGACAAGTCACACCCGTATGCCCTGAGCAGGGCGGAACTGCAGCTTTCGGCGAAACGTGTGCTTGGCATGATATTGAAACTGGCGTAAGGAACTGTAGGAAAATAAGTGATACAGATTGCGCAGGATATTTCTTCGAGTGTACAGGCCAAAAAACGTAGGCGTAGCGGGCTACGTTTTTTGGCCTGTGCAATCGGAGAAATAGACAAGTCAAGATGTGTCACTTATTTTTCTACAGTTCCTAAGGCTGGAAAGCAGACTGGTTTAGATTGGAACATAAAAAATCATCCTTCCCGGGAAGGATGATTTTTTATGCTGTCTTCTATTTCTGTTCCGCCACCTGCCTTAGAGCGTGTTTGAAAAATGCTTTCCGGCAGATGTGCGTCACAATTTGTGGGAGATTTGCGCCAAATGAAGGGCGCATAGTGGGCTATGTAACCTGAATTTGGCGCAAATATCGCGCAAAGTGGGGCGTGCAGATGGTGGGAATGATTTTTCAAACATGCTCTAGGAACTGCCTGTGGCTTTCTTTCAAAATCGGGCTGAGTTTCTTGTATACAAGCATGGTAACTATGGACACACTGCCGCCTTTTAAAATATTCATAGGGGCAACGGCAAAGATGACCAATGTCGCCACGCTGTGGATCGCCGGGTTAATTGCCGTACCCATGCCGACAATTGCATCCAGCGGCATACCATAAAGCTGTGCGAATTTAGGCAGCAGATAAACCGCGTTAAAAGCCGTCCCGAATACCGTCATACATAATGTGCCTGCCGCGGAACCGATAATGGCCATTTTTTTTGTCTTCTTGTTCAGATACAGGATGGAAGCAGGTAAAATGAAACTGCATCCAATCACAAAATTGGCAAGATCCCCGACAAAAGCGGTAGTGGTTCCCTTAAAAACAAGTTTTAATAATATTTTGCAGAATTCAATCATGACGCCGGCTACAGGCCCGAAAGCGAAAGTCCCGATTAACACCGGAATCTCGCTGAAATCCAGTTCATAAAAAGCAGGTGCGAAGGGCACCGGGAATTCCAGAAGCATAAGGATAAAGGCGATTGCCGAAAACACACCGATCAAAGCGATTTTCCTTGTGGAGAGGATGCGCTCCGTATCCCCGTTTTTTTTCTTTGCCTGTTTTTCCGCACCGTATGCCGCCGCGAACATCAGGGCAACGATGCCTAAGAACTCCAGGACAAAAATAAGATTTTCTGTTACCGATTCCATTAAACCATTCATTTCTTTCCCTCCTGTTTCTGTTATAATAATATGTTTCAGTGAAAACTCTCCATGGAAATATTATGGAAGCCAAAAAGCCCCGGATTACTTCATCCGGGGCACATTTCGTAATCTTCCGCCCTGACTGAAACGGTATTATGTGCACTCTTTGCGCACTGCCATCCCATCCAGGCACGTTCCTTACTTTTCTTCTCTCATCCAGACTTTACTGTCGGTTTTGGAATTCCACCAAATCAGCCGTTACGGAAACCTGCCGGTTTCCTCACGGGTCGCGGACTGTCACCGCCGGTAGGGAATGACGATTCTATCGTTTCACCCAACCCCGAAGAATTTTCCTGTTGTGATTATTATCATAAAGCGGGCGGGGGGATTTGTCAAGGGGGAGAAGAAGTACATTTTTTTCCACCTGTGCGGTTGGCACCCTGTACCTTCCTGGCCGCCCCTGGCCGCGCAGGAGAAGAAAAATCCATTCAAAAAAATGATGAGATTTCTTGCGGCTTTTCCGAACAGATTTGCTGTTGTTTTTGGCGGAGTCACCGCTTAACAGCAAATCTGTCCGGAAAAACCGTTAGAAATATCTCATTTTTGCAGTTGGATTTTTCTCCTCCTGCGCGGCCAGGGGCGGCCAGGAGGGTACAGGGTGCCAACCGCACAGGTGGAATTTTTTTTAAAATTATGAAGAAAATTTCCCATCTCATCCGTTATACTAATGAAAGCAGTTAAGCGACGGTTGTTTTTAAGAAAAATTAAGAAAAATTTAAGCTTGTATCCAGATTATTGTCAGGAAAATGCAATATAATGGAACAGTGGCCAGGCGGGGACGGCGCCGATCCCGATGCGGAAAGCAGGCAGGGAATCTCCGGGTGCGGAGCCGGAACACAGGCTTTGGACATAACATGAAAAAATATCTTGACATGGGTTGACAAAAACGGAAAAAGATATTATTGTATTAGACGAGTAATACAATAAGACAGCGTCCGGCGGTTTGCATGGCCGGACAGGGAATGCCGGGAGGGAATGGGGCAGCATCAGGGGAGCAGGATGCGGTACCGGGACGAGGAGGATAAATGAGTGCATTAGTGGAAATACGGGATATATGCAAGGTATATAATCCCGGGGAAAATGAGGTGAGGGCATTGGATCATGTGAACCTGACAATCCATGAAAAGGAATTTGTCGCGATCATAGGCCAGTCCGGTTCAGGCAAATCTACGCTGATGAATATGCTGGGGTGCCTGGATGTGCCTACCAGCGGTACATATATGCTGCATGATAAGGATGTATCGCATTTGAGTGATGACGAGCTCTCGGACATCAGGAATAAGGAGATAGGGTTTATTTTCCAGGGTTTTAACCTGATAGCCAATCTGACGGCTATGGAGAATGTGGAGCTTCCGCTGATTTACCGGGGAGTGTCGAAGCGGGAAAGAATGAGGCTTTCGGAAACGGCTCTGGAAAAAGTAGGGCTGGCGAAGCGTAAGACGCATAAACCGTCGGAGATGTCAGGCGGGCAGCAGCAGAGGGTGGCGATCGCAAGGGCCATTGCACAGGCGCCGCCGATTATCCTGGCCGATGAGCCTACCGGCAACCTGGATTCCGGTTCTACCAGGGAGATCATGGGAATATTAAGGAGCCTGCACGAGGAAGGCAGGACGGTGATATTGATTACCCATGACAATGAAATTGCGGCACAGGCAAAAAGGGTAATTAAGATTATGGATGGCCATATTGTCCATGATTCCGCGGCTGTGGAGTATGGGGAAGAGATGGAGCATTAGAAAGTATAAGGCATAAAAATCCAGTGCGAGAGGAGAGCAGGGTATGAGTGATATGGATTTGAAGAAACAGGACAAACAAAGGCAAAAAGAACTTAAGAAAGAAGAAAAGAAACGGGCAAAAGCGGAAAAAAAGCAGGGGAAAACGCCAATGGATCCCGCACGCCGGAAGAAAATCATAAAGAGGAGTATCTTTGGCGGCGTGGCGGCGGTTTTTGTCCTTTTTATCATTTATAACAATATAGCGGCGGCTAATACGAAACCGATGGTTTCTACGATCCCGGTATCAAAGGGGGACATTGAGCAGTCTGTCAGTACGAGCGGCTCCGTGGTATCGGATGAAATAAAAACATATTTTGCCCCGGTCAGCGTCCGGATAGGCACGGTGAATGTAAGCGTGGGGGAGATGGTTGCAAAAGGCGAAGCGGTACTCAGCTATGACAGTACGGATCTTGCGAATGAAAAACGCAGCGCGGAACTGAAGCTGCAGGAAAATGAAGGAAGCTACAGGAATTCCATCCAGAAGAATAATGAAAGCCTGGGGGATATCAGCGAGGCGAATGTTAACTTAAGCGTGCTGGAGCAGCAGATTACGGATATCGACAATTACATCAAAGAACTGCAGCGGAGAGTGGACGAGAAGAAAGCGGAACTGGCCCATGAGGGGGCTCTTTTGCAGATATCCCTCATTGACTGGGCTGACAAGCCGGATTCGGATGAATACGAAAACCTGCAGAAGCTGGTACAGCTCAATACATACGAGCAGTCCAACAATGAAGAAATCCGTGCGTGGCAGGAAGAGATCACAAAGTATACGGAGATGCTCAATAACTGCAAAGAATATAAATCGGAAATGAAATCGCAGAAAACCTCCGGGGAAAGTTCCAGGATGAATGCAGGCGGGAAGGAAGAACTGGAAGCAAAAACCGAACTGGAGAAAATCAGTTCACAGGAAACCCTGGAAGCCGTTTCCAACCTGGAAGCCGGTGTACTGGCGGATTTCAACGGCGTGGTAACGGAGATGAACGCAGTCGAAGGAAAGACGCCTGCGGCAGGTGAACAGTTGTTTAAGCTGGAAAGCACCGAGGACGTGAAAGTCAGCATTTCCATATCAAAATACGACCTGGAAAAAATAAAGGTCGGGCAGAAAGCGGTAGTTACCATCGGCGGTTTCACCTATGACGGGGAAGTGGAGAAGATAGACAAGATGGCGACCAAAAACAACAGCGGTGCGGCTGTGGTCAACACGGATATCCGCATCACGAATCCGGACGAGAACATCTTCCTCGGCGTGGAAGCCAAAGTTTCCATCAGCACGGCGAAATCCGAAGGAACCCTTTTAGTGCCCTACAGCGCGGTCAATTCCGATATGGAAGGCAATTTCGTATATGCGGTGGAAGACGGGGTTGTGGTAAAGAAACCGGTTCAGACGGGTATTTCCTCCGATATCAACATCGAGATCACGGAAGGGCTGAACGAAGGCGACCAGATATTGTCGGAAGTAAACAGCACTATTTCCGAGGGCATGCAGGTTACGGCAGTGCCGCAGCAATAATGGAGGGCTGGATATGGCACAGATATGGGAGTATATTAAAATTGCCCTGATGAATATCAAGAGCAATAAGGGCCGTTCCGTCCTTACCATGCTGGGTATTATCATCGGTATTGCTTCGGTGATCATGGTTATGGCCATCGGCAACGGCGTAAGGGGGCAGATTAACGATGAACTGGAGAGCATGGGGAGCGGTCTGATTGAACTGATGCTGGACACTACCCTGGACAGCGTGACAATGCGTTTCACGCCGGATGATTTTGACCTGATTAAAGAAAATGTGGAGCATGTGAAAGGGGTTACACCGCTGATCGGCGGCTGGGGGAACGCTTATGGGGCAAAGGGAAGCTTCGAAGCCCGTGCAATGGGCGGGACGGAAGGGCTGCAGTATTACTCCGGCAACGGAGGCCCTATCATCAAGGGAAGATATTTTACCCAGGAAGACGTGGCGGGAAGTAAGCGCGTGTGCGTAATATCGGAAAGCAGCGCGATCAATATGTTTGGGACAACCGATGTGGTTGGGATGAGTTTCGAACTGTCCATCTATGGAATTTCCAATGAGGTGACAATCGTCGGCATCCGTGAGGACAGTGCGGGTACGATGGTAAATATGACAATGAGTACGCGGGTCGATTTGGAGATGCCGTATACGGCTATGGCGGATGCCTTTTACTATTATGTGGAAGAGTTTACCGATATGCTTGTTTTTGCGGAAACTTCGGAGTATTGTACGGAAGTGGCCCAGAGGACAATCGCTTTGTTGGAGAACAAATATAACGTACGCGGTGAAGGGCAGATTATGGTACAAAGCATTTCGGATATGTCTGCCCAGTATGACAGTATACTCGGGGTACTGACTACTTTCGTATCCTTTGTAGCGGCCATATCCCTGCTGGTCGGCGGCATCGGCGTTATGAATATTATGCTTGTGTCCGTGACAGAGAGGACGAGGGAAATCGGTATCAGGAAATCACTGGGCGCCAGAACCGGTTCCATCCTGCTGCAATTTCTGGCGGAGGCGGCGATCATTACCCTGCTTGGCGGCATCGTCGGCATCATACTGGGTGTGCTGGGAGGGAATGCAATCGGTTCCGTGGTGAATGTACCGGCAAAGACACAGGTTTCCACAGTGATAGGCGCTACGGTGTTCTCTTCGGCAGTAGGTATCTTCTTTGGTATTTACCCGGCCAGGAAAGCGGCAAAACTCAGCCCGATTGAGGCGCTGCGCCACGAGTAGCGCAAAAAGAAGTTCTAAGGCGTCAAAGGACGCCGCCTAAGAACTTCTGGGATTTGCTATGCGTAGCATAGCAAATCCGTTTCGCGCGTAAGAACGCCGCGTTCCTAAGCGAAGTGTCGCTTAGGAACGCGGCGTTCTTCCAGGTTTTTCATGGCCGGATTTGTGCTGCCGCAATGCGGCAGCATCAGTGGTAAAGTAGGGGCAAAGATCTCGCAAAATGGTGAACGGTTTCACCGTGTACAGATGGTGGAAATCGAAAAAGTGCCCTTGTCCGGAGTTAATGCTTGCACTTTAACAGAATTTCAGTATAATAGGATAATAAACAGAAGAACTTTAGTGGTGCATTATCGCAGGCTCTGCCTGCGGTATGCGGGGGTATGGCAATGGAATTGGAATTTGATGTGAAAATAACAGCGGATGCTTTATATGATTATATGCTGCGGCATACATATTACAGCGCTTCAGGGTTAATCGGTACGATAGTGGGGGCGCTTATGATCGTATATTTTTTCGCGCGGGGAGGTTTGGTCTTCCTGATAGCGGGTGTGGTTATTCTCCTGTACCTGCCATGGACGCTTTTTATTAAGTCGCGGCAGCAGATGGCCGGTACGCCTGCTTTCCGGGAACCGCTGCACTATAAGCTGACGGAGGAAGGTATGGAAGTATCCCAGGGCGGGGAGGTGCAGACGCAGAAATGGGAAGACATGTTCCGTGCGGTATCCACCCAGAGAAGCCTGATTGTATACACATCCAGGGTAAATGCTTCTATTTTCCCGAAAAAGGATCTGGGGGAGCTGACGCCGAGGGTTATCGAAATGATATCCACGCACATGCCGCCGGCGAAGGTAAAAATACGCTGAATATACTGTTGTTATCTGGCGCGGACGGGGAAAGCAGGAGCCGGGGCAGGGTGGAACAGAAAAGGATAATGGCTGGGACGGAAAGGAAAAGACAGATGGCTGCGGAGGTTGCGGAAACATACAGTGCAGAGGAAACTTATGCGCTGGGACGCCGGATAGGGGAACAGGTATCCCCTGGGGAAGTTTATACCCTGTCCGGGGACTTAGGGGCAGGCAAGACGGTATTTACCCAGGGGGTTGCCAGGGGGATGGGGATAGAAGAGGCTGTCAACAGCCCGACTTTTACGATTTTGCAGATATATGACAGCGGAAGGCTGCCATTTTATCATTTTGATGTCTACCGTATCGGGGATGTTGAGGAAATGGATGAAATCGGTTATGAGGATTATTTCTATGGGGAGGGCGTATGCTTCATTGAATGGGCAGAACGGATCCGGGAGATTTTGCCGGGACGGTATAAGGAGATTTCCATTTGCAAAGAGCTGGATAAGGGAACGGAGTACCGGAGGATAACCATGGAAGAAAAGGGGATTTGAAAGAAAGTATTATTGGTGCAGTACTGCAAGCGGGGCTTGTGGTATGCGGGGGTATTATGATGAAAATTTTGGCGCTGGATAGTTCCGGTTTAGTGGCATCCGTGGCAGTGGTTGAGGATGACCGGCTCATCGCGGAATATGATATTCAATATAAGAAAACCCATTCCCAGACTTTGCTGCCCATGTTGGAAGAGATCCGAGGCAGGATTGAGCTGGATATGGCATCCGTGGATGCCGTGGCCCTGGCAGCGGGGCCGGGATCTTTTACCGGGCTGCGGATTGGTTCGGCTACGGCAAAGGGGCTGGGGCTGGCTCTGCATATTCCCATTGTGGAGATCCCCACTCTGGAAGGGCTTGCCTATAATATGTACGGGGCGGCGGATTACATATGCCCGATTATGGATGCAAGGAGGGGACAGGTTTATACGGGGATATATGAATTTACACAAGCGGGCCAGGATATCGGTGAGGCCGGCGGAAAGGAAGGGCCGGAAACCGGGAGAGGCCAAACGGAATGCGGCGCAGAGGGATATTCCATGCATACGGTGATGGATCAATGTGCGGAGGCGATAGAAGAAATTGCCCAAAAGCTGAATGAATTGGGGCGCCGGGTCATATTTTTAGGAGACGGGGTGCCGGTATTCAGGGAGCGGCTGGGAGAGCTTATGCAGGTAAGTTACAGTTTCGCGCCGTCCCATATGAATCGGCAGCGGGCGGCATCCGTTGCGGCGCTTGGAAGCATTTATTTCAGGGAAGGAAGGATTGTTCCGGCAGCGCAGCATGCCCCTGTTTATCTGCGGCCGTCTCAGGCGGAACGGGAACGCGACGAGCGGGCGGGAAACGCATAACGGTATAAGGGTAAGGAACGGTAAAGATTTTCCGGAGGTGTGTATGATTACAGTCAGGCGGATGGAGGCGGGCGATGCAAAGGCGGCGGCCCGTCTGGAAGCAGAGAGCTTTTCGGCGCCATGGTCGGAACGGGCTTTTGCGGAAACGCTTCAATGCGGCTATGCTTACTATTATGTGGCCGAGACGGAAGCGGGAAAGCCGGACGGCCAGGTAGTCGGAATATGCGGACTGCGGAATATTGCGGGGGAGGGGGAGATTACGAATGTGGCGGTAGGGAAGCATTTCCGGCGTATGGGGGTGGCAGGGATGCTTCTGGAAAAAGTTTTGGCGGCAGGAGAAGGGCTGGGAATCCGGGATTTCACCCTGGAAGTGAGAAGCGGCAATGAGCCGGCAGTCAGCCTGTATGAAAAATACGGATTCCGGGTGGAAGGCGTCCGCAGAAACTTTTACGAAAAGCCGCGGGAGGATGCCTTGATTATGTGGAGGCGGCAGGGCCGCTCCGGGTGCGGAGCCGATACCGGGTGATGGGAATGATTTTCCAAACACGCTCTGGAAAGGAGAAGAAATAACAGGAATTACCACTTTTTTTGTCGTAAAAGCTCGTGTATAATGACAGATATAGCAGCACATTGGACATCTAGGGAGGATGAGACTATGCGTAAATATCTGGATGAAAATAACATGGAACTTGTTTCTGTAGTTTGCAATTATTGCGGAAAAGAATTATTGGTAGAAAATGGTATTTTGAAAGAAGGATGCCTGGAAGTGAATACTTCTTTCGGATACTTCAGCAGAAAAGACGGGCAGGTCCATAAATTTGATTTATGTGAGGACTGCTACGAAAAAATGATTGCCAGATTCCGGATACCTGCGGAGTGTGAGGAGGTAAAGGAGCTTTTGTAAGGCTTTGCCGTCCGGGCTGGCAAAGTGTATGCCCGAAAAGGACATGCACTGGATAGGAGTCATATGTTGGATGTATGTTTGCTCGGAACAGGAGGGATGATGCCGCTGCCTTACCGCTGGCTGACGTCCCTGATGGCGAGATATAATGGAAAGAGTATATTAATTGATTGTGGGGAGGGGACACAGATTGCCATGAAGGAAAAGGGCTGGAGCCCGAAACCGATTGACATTATCTGTTTTACCCACTATCATGCGGATCATATCAGCGGACTGCCCGGGATGCTTCTCACTATGGGGAATGCAGAACGGACAGAGCCGCTTCTTTTAGTGGGGCCGAAAGGGCTGGCCAGGGTAGTGAATGCGCTCCGGGTCATTGCACCGGAGCTTCCTTTCCCCATAGAATATATGGAGATAACGGAAACGGAGCAAAAGTTTGAATTTGACGGATTTCGGATTGAAGCTTTTCGTGTGAACCATAATGTGGTATGCTATGGATATAACATAGTGGTGGAACGTATCGGGAAATTCCAGGTGGAAAAGGCAATAGAGCTAGGCTTGGACAGAAGGTACTGGAACCGCCTGCAGAAGGGGGAAACCATTGAACTGGACGGCCGGGTATATACGCCCGATATGGTATTGGGCGCTGCCAGGAAAGGAATCAAGCTGACTTATTGTACCGATACAAGGCCCACGGAAAGTATAGTGCGCAATGCGGCGGGAGCCGACCTCTTTATTTGTGAAGGCATGTACGGGGAGCCGGATAAGCAGGAAAAGGCCAAAGAATATAAGCACATGACTTTTTATGAAGCGGCGCGTCTGGCCAGGAAGGCGGAAGCGGCTAAATTGTGGCTGACCCACTATAGCCCCTCTTTGGTACGTGCGGAAGATTTTATGAAGGATGTAAGGAAGATCTTCCCGCAAGCGGAAGCGGGAAAAGACGGGAAAAGCATAGAGCTTATGTTTGAGGAGGAATGATTCCGGGCGGGCAGAGCGCTTAAGTTAATGACAGTGCTTGTCAGCTACCGCTGCGATGCAGCCCCGGCATACTGTAAATTTAACTGGTGTGCGTTATAAATCAGGGCGTTTCCGGCAAAAATTCAGCCGCAAAGATGGGGCAGGGGAGTTTCCGGGAGCGTTCTTTGGGGAGAAAGGAGGGAATGAGTATGAGGAAGGAGAGACAGAACCCTGTGAAACTGGTGATTATCGGCTGTATACTGGCGGCGCTGATTATCGGGTTTTACTTTTATTTGTCCAATAAGACAAGGGGAAACGGCAAAGAGGATAATCCGACGATATCCAAATCGCAGCAGGTACTGCTGCGGAACCTGGAAACCAATTACCCGCCGTCGCCCAGGGAAGTGCTGAAATATTATTGCGATATCCTTCAGTGCCTTTACAACGAATCCCATACCGATGAGGAATTGGAAGATCTGGCAATGCAGATCCAGCGTCTGTATGATGGAGAATTCATTGCAAACCAGAATGCGGATATGTATTTGCTCAGCCTTGCAGGCGAGATCGCCAATATGGAAAAAAACGATATGAAAATATCCAGTTATTCGACTTCTTCCAGCACAGATGTGGATTATTTTACGGAGGATAATTATGACTGGGCAAGGCTGTATTGCATACTCAGCATTCGGAAGGGGACACGGATTGTAAGTTCGGAAGAACGGTTCCTTATGAGGAAAGATGAAGACGGGCATTGGAAGATATATGGATGGGAACTTGTGGAAGAATAAATTTAACCGGATTTTGGTAATTAGGAATTTTGTGCTTTCGAAGAAGAATCCGGCGCAACTGTCACATGTTGTTTTCATATTGTCCCGAAGGTTGGCGCCGGAAAGAAAAGGTGTGGTTAAAAGTATGGAAGAAGTGTTAATATTGGCGATTGAGAGCTCCTGTGACGAAACGGCGGCGGCAGTTGTGAAAAACGGCAGGGAAGTACTGTCCAATGTGATTTATTCGCAGATAGCGCTGCACATGGAGTTTGGGGGCGTTGTACCGGAGATCGCATCAAGGAAACATATTGAGAAAATCAACCAGGTCATTGAGCAGGCGCTTTCCGATGCAGGTGCGTCGCTGGAAGATATGACGGCTATAGCAGTAACCTACGGGCCGGGATTAGTAGGGGCGCTTCTTGTAGGGGTATCCGCCGCAAAAGCAATTAGTTTTGCTTCCGGGATACCCCTGGTAGGCGTACACCATATCGAAGGACATATCAGCGCTAACTTTATAGAAAATAAGGAGCTGGAACCTCCGTTCGTCTGCCTTGTGGTATCGGGAGGGCATTCCCATCTGGTGATTGTGAAAGACTACGGGGAATATGAGATAATCGGAAGAACCAGAGATGATGCCGCAGGGGAAGCTTTTGACAAAGTAGCAAGGGCTGTCGGGCTTGGATACCCGGGAGGGCCGAAGATTGACAAAGCGGCCAGGGAGGGGAATCCGGATGCCGTTCATTTCCCTCGGGCAAAGGTAGCCGGTTCTGTATATGATTTCAGTTTCAGCGGATTAAAGTCGGCAGTGCTGAACTACCTGAATACCTGTGAAATGAAAGGGGAATCGGTTAATACTGCCGATGTGGCGGCCTCTTTCCAAAAAGCGGTTGTGGAGGTCCTGGTCGGACATTCCATGGAGGCGGTGAGAGAATACGGATACCGGAAATTTGCCATAGCAGGCGGCGTGGCCTCGAATTCTGCCCTCAGGGAAGCTTTCGGGCAGGCATGTGCGGAGGCGGGCGTGGAATTTTTTTACCCTTCCCCGGTTTACTGTACGGATAATGCTGCTATGATTGGGGCGGCAGGGTATTATGAGTACCGGAAAGGGGTCAGGCATGGCTATGATCTGAATGCGGTCCCTAACTTAAAACTTGGGGAAAAATAAAGGCGGGGCTTGCGGTATGCGGGGGTATAAAAATGGAAAAGGAATGGACAGCGGGAGAGAGCGGGTTTGTACGGCGGGATAAAAAGTGTACGGCGATAGTGCTTGCAGCCGGACGGGGGACAAGGATGCACAGTGATATCCCGAAACAATATTTGCAGTTGAAGGACAGACCGGTATTGTATTATTCCCTGAAAACGTTCCAGGAGAGTTTTATTCAGAAAATAGTGCTGGTGACGTCCGGGGAGGATGTAGAGTATTGCCGGAAGAACATTGTACAGCGGTTCGGATTTGATAAGGTGGCTGCGGTGGTGGCGGGAGGGAAGGAGAGATATCATTCAGTACAGGAAGGGTTAAAAGCGGCAGAGGAATGTGATTATATCTTTATTCATGACGGCGCAAGGCCCTTTGTGACAGGAAGCATGCTGGAACGGGCTTATGCATGTGTATGCGAATATCAGGCATGTGCAGTTGGGATGCCGGTGAAGGATACGATAAAGATAGCCGATGAAGAAGGGTTTGCCCTGTCGACACCTGAAAGGGATTTGGTCTGGATGATACAGACGCCGCAGGTATTTTCTTATGCATTGATCCGGGAGGCATACGCCTCTTTGACGGAAAAGGAAGCGTGGCTCTTTCGGCAAGGGATACGGGTTACGGATGATGCCATGGTGGCGGAGATTTTTACCGGGCGGAAGGTTAAGCTGGTGGAAGGGGATTATCGGAATATTAAGATTACAACACCGGAGGATTTGCAGGTAGCAGAGTTGTTTTTAAGGGGGAAAAAATAAATTGAAAAAAATTAAAAAAAGGTGTTGACAGAATAAAAGTTTTTTGCTAGAATAGTTTTTGCGCTGCTGAGGAAACAAAAAATTCCAAACAGCCGATTGCCGAGAATTGAAGGTGCCTGCGAGGGCATGTTGAGATGGAGAGGTATCGAAGTGGTCATAACGAGGCGGTCTTGAAAACCGTTTGTCCGC
>CANDKY010000035.1 GCA_947385425.1 uncultured Lachnospiraceae bacterium
TTGCTGCACGCACCCCGCGCGGCGAGTAGGGGGAAAAGCCTCCCCTACTCGATTATTCTGTCTTTGGAGTATGAATCAATGGCATTAACTTAAGCTTTTCGGGGCGCTGCAGACCATATATCTCAATCGGACCATCGAAAGACACGTAATACCATTTGTTTAAAAAGGATTCAGGCATTAAAAAATTTGTCCGGCAGTTTCCATCTGTTTCATCTCGCTTAAATCATTTACCCGCCTTACACCGCATATCTGTTCGATATGCCCTCTGATTTCTTTTGTGTCGGCGTCCAGTTTTACCGTGACACGGTAATTGAAGGAATCTTTTAAAGGATTTTCCTCAAACATGCCGGCTAGCTCATCCGTTAAATAGGTTTCCCGGAAACTTGCCCAGGCTTCATCGGCACTTTCGAAGCGGATGGAGGATACGCCGGGAAGCGCTCTGATTTCTTTGCCGATCGCATCGATTTCCGCCTGGCTGATATTATAATCGAAGAACACTGCCAGGTTCTTTGTTTGGTACAGATCGTATGCGGCGTAAGTGGTGGTGCATAGGGTGGTTGATAGGACAATCAGTAAAGCGGCGGCTATCAGTTTGGAGTGCCGGAATAAAATGTTCCGGCTGTGCCTGGCATGGACACAGTTTTCCAGCAGCTCGTCCGCCATTGCGCCGGGCATGGCAAGGGCCGTTACCGCATCGCTTAATTCTTTTTCAACCCCTGTGTGACGGTGGTTTGTGCTATTCGTATTGTTCATATAATCCCTCGCATTCTGTCAGTTGTTGTTTCAATGCTTCCCTGCCTCTTTGCAGTCGTTTTTTTACCGCATTTTCCGTCAGGCCGGTCATGCGGGAGATTTCGTTTATCCGATAACCTTCCACATAATGCAGCAAGAGGACGGTCTTCCATTTTGACGGTAAAGAGATAATTGTTTTTAAAAGATCCTGCTGTGCCGATGTGGCGCGTATGTTTCCGAGTTCTTCCAGATTGACATAGGCGTGGCGCCTGTTAAAACGCAGATAATCTTTGCACAGGTTGGCAGTGACTTTGAGCAGCCATGCTTTCCTGTGTGCTTCCTCATGGAAGTCCGGTGCTTTTTCCATATATTTAAGCAGCACTTCCTGCAGGACATCCTGTACATCATGGGGATTTCCAAGGAGGACGTATGCCGTCCTGTAAAGCAAATCACCGTAAATGCCTATTACCGTTTTCATTTCTTCTTCTTTTTTTGCGGCCATTCCTTTTTTCTCCTTTCTTCCTTGCGGATATTTTCCGGAGCAGGATGTTTTTTTCCTGCTTCTATTATATACACGTTTATTATCATGGAAAAGTGACAAAAGAATTGGCTCCCGGAAAAGATTTTGACATCGTTTTCCGGAGAAAGTGTGGGAAATATGTCGAAAACGGCTGAAAATGAATGTATAATGTTGTGGAATTTCATGGAGAAAAATGATATACTATAGATGGTCTATTTTTATAATAAGCGATACAGAGGTTAAAAGATGAAGAACAGCATTAAATTAAAGGGCAGATTAAAAAGTTATTTGCAGACATCCATTTATCTGGGGGTGCTGCTCGTATTGGTGAATCTCGGCATATATGTGATTGATTACAGGGCGGGGCTTGTCCTTACCTGTTTTGTAGTGTTTTACTTTGCCATAGTGGTCGCGCTTCTTTTTTATAATAAACCGGTTATTATGAATGAACTCATCAGTTTTGCCACACAGTACGGACAGATACAGCGCAGGCTGCTGAGGGATCTGGATTTACCCCACGCGCTTCTGGATGAGGCAGGCAGGATAATCTGGACAAACATTGCATTTGAGAAGGCGGTACATAAAGAGAAAGGCTACCGGAAATCTATTACCTCCCTTTTCCCGATGGTGACGAAAGAAAGGCTGCCCGGGGATGTGGACGAAGTGGAACTTAGTGTCAGCTTTGAAAACAATGATTATATGGCGAAGATGAAGAAGATTTCGCTGAAGGAAATGGCGCTGAACAGCGATATTATTGAGGATAAGGATTATGACGGATATTTGATAGCCCTGTATCTCTTTGATGAGACAGCCCTTAAAATAGCCCTTCAGGAAGTGGATGATCAAAGCCTGGTAGTGGGGATGGTATACCTTGATAATTACGAGGAAGCCCTGGAGAGTGTGGAGGATGTCAGGCGTTCCCTGCTGATTGCGCTGATTGACCGTAAGGTAAATAAATATATTGCAGGGCTGGACGGCATCTGCAAGAAAATCGAAAAGGATAAATATCTTGTGATTATGCGTAAGAAGGCAGTGATTTCGCTGCAGGAGAACCGGTTTGATCTTTTGGAGGATGTAAAGACGGTCAATATAGGAAATGAGATGGCTGTGACGATCAGTATCGGCATGGGGCTGGACGGGCTGACTTACGCGCAGAATTATGAGTTTGCCAGGAATGCGATTGATCTGGCGCTTGGTCGGGGCGGTGATCAGGCTGTGGTCAAGACTCCGCATAATACGGTTTATTACGGCGGCAAGAGCCAGCAGGTGGAAAAGAGTACCCGTGTCAAAGCGCGTGTCAAGGCACAGGCGTTAAAGGAAATTATCTCCGTGAAGGACAAAGTCCTTGTCATGGGGCACAGGAATGCGGATATCGACAGTTTCGGGGCGGCGGTGGGTATCGCCAGGATTGCCCTTACTTTGGAGAGGAAAGTGCATATTGTCCTCAGTGATGAGCCGGCATCCCTGGATTCTTTCGTTGATATGTTCCGCGATAACCCCGATTATGACGACGATCTGATCATTAACAGCCAGCAGGCGGTGGAGATGGTAGGGAACAATGCGGTTTTGGTTGTAGTGGATGTAAACAAGCCAAGCATTACGGACTGCCCGGAACTGCTGCGGCTTTGCAAATCCATTGTTGTTTTCGATCATCACAGGCAGGGGACGGAAGTGATAGAAAATGCGACATTGTCTTATGTGGAAGCGTATGCATCTTCAACCTGTGAAATGATATCGGAGATTTTGCAATATATCGGTGAGAATGTTAAAATCAAGACAGTGGAAGCGGACTGTATGTATTCCGGAATTATGATAGATACAAATAATTTTATGACGAAAACAGGGGTACGGACTTTTGAAGCCGCCGCTTTCCTGAGAAGGAACGGGGCGGACGTCACAAGAGTACGTAAACTGTTCCGCGAGGATGCGGCAGAATATAAGGCGAAGGCGGATGCGGTCAGCCAGGCGGAGATTTACCGCAATGCTTATGCCATTTCCATCTGTACGAGCGATGAGATACAGAGCCCGACGGTGGTTGGCGCACAGGCGGCAAATGAGCTGCTGAATATCAAGGGAGTAAAGGCGAGCTTTATACTGACGGAATACCAGAACCTGATTTATGTCAGTGCCCGTTCCATAGATGAGGTAAATGTACAGATTGTGATGGAACGGCTGGGCGGCGGCGGGCATATGAACATGGCGGGCTGTCAGATGGAAGATACATCACTGGCGGAAGGGATTGGCATTATCAAGCGTACCCTGGATACTATGGTAGAGGAAGGGGAGATATAAGGCGGTAAAAATTCTGGCGGAAAAATTTTGCATAGGAAGACAATAAGAGAAAGGCAGGAGTAGTAAAGATGAAAATTATATTAATAGAAGATGTGAAAAGCCTTGGGAAGAAAGGGCAGGTAGTGGAGGTCAGTGACGGTTATGCGAGAAATTTCGTGCTTCCGAAGAAATTGGGGGTGGAAGCGAACGGGAAGAATATGAATGACCTGAAATTAAAAAAGGCGAATGAAGAAAAGATAGCGAAGGAACAGCTTGAGGCGGCGCAGGCTTTTGCGGCGGAGATGGAAACGAAAGAAGTGACGGTATCCATTAAGTCAGGAGAGGGAGGCCGGACCTTCGGTTCGGTTTCTTCAAAAGAAATCGCAGAAGCGGCGAAGCGGCAATGCGGCATGGAAATAGACAAGAAAAAGATACAGTTGCCGGAGGCGATTAAGAGTCTGGGTGTGTATGAAGTAACCGTGAAATTGCACCCTAAGGTGACGGGCAAACTGAGGGTAAAGGTACAGGAGGCAAAATAAGGGGCTCAGGCATAACTGTCTGGAAAAGCCTGTGGAGAAAAAACGTGGCGGAAATGGAAGAAGCACTGCTCAAACGGATACTTCCGCATAGCATAGAGGCGGAACAGTCGGTGGTTGGCGCAATGTTGATGGACAGGGAAGCGATTGTGGTGGCATCGGAGATTGTTTCGCCGGAAGATTTTTACAGTAAACAGTGCGGGACGTTGTTTGAGGCGATGGTTGAATTGAATGATGAGGGGAAGCCGGTGGATATGGTCACTTTGCAGGATCGGCTGAAGGAGAAGGACGTACCGCCGGAAGTAAGCAGCCTGGAATTTATCCGTGATCTCATCACTGTAGTCCCTACGTCGGCGAATATAAAATATTATGCCAATATCGTTTCGGATAAAGCTGTCCTGCGGCGGCTGATCAAGCTGAATGAGGAAATTGCCAATACCTGCTATGCAGGCAGGGAGAGCCTGGAAGTGATATTGGAGGATACGGAGAAAAGGGTTTTCGACCTTGTACAGAGGAGGAATACGGGCGAATTTGTCCCAATCAGGCAGATTGTCATGAATGCCATGGATCAGATAGAGAAGGCTTCGAAAAACAAAGGCAATGTGACGGGCATTGCGACCGGCTTTATTGATCTGGATTACCGTACTGCAGGGATGCAGCCTTCGGATCTTGTGCTGATAGCAGCCAGGCCGTCCATGGGTAAGACGGCTTTTGTGCTGAATATTGCGCAGTATGTGGCATTTAAGCAGAATCAGACAGTTGCGGTGTTCAGTCTGGAAATGTCAAAGGAGCAGTTGGTAAACCGTCTGTTTTCCCTGGAATCCAAAGTAGATGCACAGAAATTGAGGACCGGTAATTTGTCGGATAACGACTGGGAGAAGCTGATAGAGACAGCGGGTATTATAGGGAAATCCAACCTGATTATTGATGATACGCCGGGGATCAGCGTCCCGGAGCTGCGATCCAAATGCAGGAAATATAAGCTGGAGCACAACCTGAAAATGATTATTATTGATTATCTCCAGTTGATGTCAGGGAGCGGCAGGGGCGGCGATTCCAGGCAGCAGGAGATTTCTGATATTTCCCGTTCTCTCAAGGCCCTGGCGAGGGAGCTGAGCGTCCCTGTACTTGCGCTTTCTCAGTTAAGCCGTGCAGTGGAACAGCGCCCGGATCACCGTCCCATGCTTTCGGATTTGCGTGAATCAGGGGCTATCGAGCAGGATGCCGATGTGGTAATGTTTATATACCGTGATGAATACTATAATAAGGATACAGAGAAGAAGGGGATTGCGGAGATTATTGTGGCAAAACAGAGGAACGGTCCTATAGGGACTGTAGAACTGGTATGGCTGCCGGAGTATACAAAGTTTGCAAATATGCAGAAATAAGAATACAGGGACAGAAGAGGACAAGCGTAAGATGCTGTCCTCTTTTTACATATGGAAACTACAAAATTCGACAAAGTTTTACAGTTAAAAGCAAATATTACAGGGAAGAGAGGAGAGACGGAATGGAACAGACACGTTATTTGATTTCGGATGCGGCAAAAAAAGTAGAGGTAGAATCACATGTGCTTCGCTATTGGGAGGACGAGCTTGAGATCCCCATTAAGCGGAATGAACTGGGACACCGATATTACACACCGGATGATGTGGAGCGTTTTCGGGAAATCAAGAATCTGAAGGAGCAGGGGCTGCAGTTAAAGGCGATCAGGATGATTCTCAAGGATGGGAAGCTGGAGAAATGGGACGACAGGATGCCGGTTAATATTGCCAGGAATACGGAGGAGGGGGAAACGGCAGCGGCCAGCCTGGCGGAGGAGATGCCGGAGGAAGGGAATGCAGGAGAAAAAATAGAGGAAAGGACAGCGGAAGATACCATGGACAGAGGGAATATGGCGGCAGACGGGCATATAGTGAGTGAACAGGAGAGGCATATGATAGAGATTATACGGAAAAGGGACATCGCGGAGGTAAGCGAAGAATCCCGGGAGGCAAAAAATGCCAGGATGCAGTTTTTGCTTCAAAATATGATAGCAGAAGCGGTGAGGGATAACAATCGGGAATTATGCGAAGATATCAAGCAGAGTGTATTGAAAGAATTGGACTATCAGTTCCGGATGCAGGATGAGCGGTCGCAGGGATGGGAAGAAGAACGCAGGAAACGCGAAGAAGAGCATTATAAGGCCTTGGATGAGATGCTGCGCAGTTACAGCAGCAGGAAGGGGAAAAAACGTGTGAAAACAGAGAAAAAGAAAAGCGTTGGTTTCGGGTTAAAGAAAAAGCCTTCCATCATATGATGGAGGGCTTTTATGTAACAGTCTGGTTTCCGTGTACTGTTACCTTTTGCTCTAAATATTTATCGGTTAGTAGATATTTCCTGTAGGAATGCGCATTACCGTTTATTCTTCGGAAATAGCGCCTGTAGGGCACTGGCCAGCGCAGGAACCGCAGTTAATGCATGTGTTTGGATCAATTTCAAATTTACCGTCCCCCATGCTGATTGCCCCAACCGGGCACTGGCTTTCACATGCGCCGCATGCTACACAGGAATCACTGATTACGTATGCCATAATAATAACCTCCTTTATGTTATTGATAAATTGTTATCAAACTCTGTATCTATTCTAATATAAAATGCTGCTAATTACAAGGGAAACCTTGCAAAATCCATAAAATAGTAGCGCCATGGTTACAGTTCACTCCCAATGTCATTCACTTAAGCTTCCCGTGACGCTGCAGACCATATATCTCATCCGGAGACGCTTACGCTTCCGCACGGCGTTTGCGGATGCCGTCGAGAATGGCTTTTTTCTTCTCCACAACCTTATTTTTATCCATGGCGGGCACGCCGGCGAGCTTATAAGGCATACCTAATTTTTCATATTTGGTTTCTCCCATTGTATGGTAGGGGAGAACGTCTAGGGCTTTCAGGTTGGAGAACTGGCCGATAAAATAGCCCAATTCAAAAAGGTATTTGTCGTCGTCGGTAATGCCGGGGACGACTACGTGGCGGATCCACATGTCAACCTTTTTCTCATTCAGATAAGCGGCAAAAGCAAGGATGCCGTCATTGGGCTGTGCGGTCAGTTCTTTGTGTTTTTCCGGGTTGATATGCTTGATATCCAGCATAACAAGATCGGTCAGTGTCATTAGGCGGTCGAGTTTTTTGATCCATTCCGTATTTTGAGGTTTAAAGGCTATGCCGGAGCTGTCGATACATGTGTGGACATTTTCCTTTTTGGCAATAGTGAATAAATCTATTAGGAAATCTACCTGCATCAGGGGTTCGCCGCCTGTTACGGTGATGCCCCCTTTTGTGTAAAAGGCGGCATTTCTTCTGTATTGTTCCATAATTTCTTCCGGTTCCATCATGGTGCCGCCGTCCATGGGCCATGTGTCAGGATTGTGGCAGTAGGCGCACCGCATCGGGCAGCCTTGTACAAAAACAACGAAACGGGTGCCCGGGCCGTCTACAGTACCAAAGGATTCCAGTGAGTGTATTCTTCCTTGCATAATTGTAATCTCCCTTTAGCTTTTTTACAAGTATAACAGATATGAGAGAAAAAGCCAATAGTGCAGGGAGGAATGGTTGAGCAAATCTTATGAGCCGTAACCTATGGATAAATTCTTCAGGAATGCCGATATAAGTATAAGGGACAGTGCGGTAGGAATAGCTATGGCAGGAATGGTATCCCGGAATGGAGGAATGATATGGGTATTTCAGTGATTGGTAATTGTGCGAAGGGCAATTCCGGGCCACACATGTTTTATCGGAAGGCGGCGTTGCGGCAGCCTGGCCCAAACGGGTTAAAAAGTACACAGAAGAAATTAGAGCGTATGCAAGAGGCGGGAAGCCAGATTGGATTCTGGGAAAGTCAGAAGGAAAGGCTTAAAGATTTGCAGTGCGATACTTTGGAGGAGATATCCAGGAAGTTAGAGATGTTCCATAATTATGAGGATCAGATTGCGGCTGTTAAGGCGGCATACAACAGTGAGCAGATATGGCATGTTATGGATGAGGCAAGGGAAACGGGTGAAAAGATAGCGGAGGCAATCGAAAAGTCGGAGCCGAAGACACCGGAAGAACTTCAGAAGGAGGAAAGGGAAGAAATTACCGGTGTAGAGGAAGGCGTATTGGCAAAGATTTTGGATGATATTTTGGACGGTATGGAAGCGGAGGAAAGTAAGGAGGATTTTGACGGGGCAGAAGCGGAAACAGGCGGGAAGGATACGAAAGATATGACTGGCTCAGGGGAGGAAGGCAACTGAGCTTTTTGGGATCGGCAGGGGAATATGAGGACGGAAGTGAGGTGGATTTTTTGCTGTTTCGGGTGAAAAGTCTATCGTATAAAACCGGACAGAATGTGATAATTGCTTTATCAGCATTCTGTCCGGCTTTTTTACCTCAATTATATCAGAATGATGTATATAGTACTTTACCCTGGCGTACTGGTTTAGATAGCCTCATGGAAAGTACGGGAAATAACGTCTGCCTGCTGTTCCGGTGTCAGTTTGATGAAGTTAACGGCATAACCGGATACACGGATTGTAAGCTGAGGATAGTTCTCAGGATGTTTCTGGGCATCAAGCAGAGTGTCTCTGTTTAAAACGTTAACATTGAGGTGATGGCCGCCTTTTGTTGCGTATCCATCTAATAAATTTACAAGGTTATCAACCTGTGCATTTGCCATTTTATTTTCCTCCTTAATTAATTATTAATGACATTGGAAATTTCGCTTTCGGCCCTGCAAAAGCTTTTGTATATAGTTTTTGCAGATGCCGGAAGCAGAAATTTGTTATGGCGTTTACCGTGCCTTTGATTAGTGGTAATCATCCAGGCCCTGTTCCAGGGTCGGGACACTGCATGCCAACGGGGTTCTGGAGCAGTCCGTGCAGCCCATTGTCTGGACATTTTTGGATTCTTCCATGGAATTATCCGTATCAACATTCACATGGCCTACACCCTGCATCATACCGGCATCCAACATCTTGACGAGATCGTCAACCATTTTCTTGTCATCCATATAAAACCCTCGTTTAAGTTAATTAGTTTTTCAGGTCAAGTTCAATATCGCCTGCAAATACCTGATCCTCTTTACCAAGAGCACCGGGAATGATGGTGAAGGTATTGGAAATACCGTCCTGTGCATCTTTGAAAGGAAGTTTGGATACGGAAGACAGGGAAGCTACCGCGCCGTGGGTATCACGTCCGTGCATCGGGTTAGCGCCGGGTGCGAAAGGCTGGCCTTTCTTACGTCCGTCAGGTGTGTTGCCTGTTGCCTTACCATAAGTTACGTTAGAGGTAATGGTAAGGATGGAAGTGGTCGGGATACCGTTCCTGTAGGTATGGTGTCTTCTGATAGCCGTCATGAACTTGTGTACAATATCCTGTGCAATCGTATCAACGCGGTCATCATCATTGCCGTATTTCGGGAATTCGCCGGTGGTCTTGAAGTCAACGATAATGCCGTCTTCATCCCTTACAACTTCAACCTTCGCATATTTGATTGCCGATAAAGAGTCAGCTACGATGGAAAGGCCGGCAACACCTGTTGCGAAATATCTCTTAACATCCCTGTCGTGGAGCGCCATCTCAGCCCTCTCATAGCAATATTTATCATGCATGTAGTGGATGATGTTCAGGGTGTTAACATATACGTCAGCCTGCCATTCCATCATATCCATGAATTTAGCATAAACATCATCATAGTCAAGCACATCGCCGGAAACCGCGCGGTATTTCGGCCCAACCTGTTTCTTTGTTACTTCGTCTACACCGCCGTTCAGAGCATAGAGCAGACATTTTGCAAGGTTAGCGCGTGCTCCGAAGAACTGCATTTCTTTACCGATTACCATGGAGGATACGCAGCATGCGATACCGTAATCGTCGCCGTGTGTTACTCTCATAAGGTCATCGTTCTCATACTGGATGGAAGAAGTCTGGATAGACATCTTTGCACAGTATCTCTTCCAGTTTTCAGGAAGCCTTGTGGACCAGAGAACTGTAAGGTTCGGCTCCGGGGAAGGGCCAAGGTTGGTCAGCGTGTGCAGATAACGGAAGGAGGTCTTCGTTACCATCGGACGTCCGTCTACGCCGACACCGCCGAGGGATTCTGTTACCCATACCGGGTCGCCTGCGAAAATCTGGTTGTATTCAGGTGTACGCGCGAATTTCACGCATCTTAATTTCATAATAAAGTGGTCAACAAACTCCTGGATCTGCTCCTCTGTGAAGGTTCCGTTTGCCAGATCCCTTTCTGCATAGCAGTCGATAAATGTAGAAGTACGTCCAAGGGACATAGCAGCACCGTTCTGTTCTTTTACGGAGCAAAGGTATCCGAAGTAGGTAGCCTGGATAGCTTCTTTCACGTTGGTTGCAGGTTTGGAAATATCGCAGCCGTAGGAAGCAGCCATTTCTTTCATCATCTTAAGGGCAACCATCTGCTCGGAAAGCTCTTCGCGGAGGCGGATTACATCGTCCGTCATAACGCGGCCTGTGGAATCTTTCTGTGCCTGTTTGTCCTGGATCAGGTAGTCGATACCGTAAAGGGCAACACGCCTGTAGTCGCCGATGATACGTCCGCGTCCATAAGCATCTGGAAGGCCTGTGATGATATGGGAAGAACGGCATGCCCTCATCTCCTGGTTGTAAGCATCGAAGCAGCCGGCATTGTGTGTTTTCCTGTGTGTGGAGAAGAACTCGCTGATTTCCGGATCCACTTCATAGCCGTTATCGGAGCAGGCCTTCTCTGCCATACGGATACCGCCGTAAGGCTGTAAAGAACGTTTGAAAGGTTTGTCTGTCTGGAAACCTACAATAGTTTCTTTGTCTTTGTCAAGGTAGCCCGGACCATGGGAAGTGATCGTGGAAACAACCTTTGTATCCATATCAAGAACACCGCCTGCCTCACGCTCTTTCTTCTGTAAGTCGAGTACCATATTCCATAAATCTTTTGTGTTCTGTGTAGCTTCGGCTAAAAAGGATTCATCACCATCGTAAGGATGATAATTTTTCTGGATGAAGTCACGGACGTTAACTTCGGTTTCCCATTTGCCGCCTACAAAATCTTTCCATTCTGGTCTCATTTTGAAAAGCCTCCTATTTTATTATAATATGATTGATTAATAAAGCACTAACCCTGTATCCTTATTATAAGGGAAAAACAGTTGTAACGTCAAGCGACGCCGTGTACTTTTTTCTGTACATTCGGTATGTTTTTCGCATTTATTATGTTAAATTTTTGTGAAAATTATTAAGAAAAAAGAATAGGTTGAAAGAATGTGGATAAAGTATTATACTATAAGTTGTTTATTTTACAAAAGGAGGATAGGATCATGGCGGATATTACCAAGAATACAACCATCGGGGAGGCATTAAGCATTAACCCTGATATTGCGCCGGTGCTTATGGAAATCGGCATGCACTGCCTTGGGTGCCCTTCCGCACAGGGAGAGACGCTGGAAGAGGCGGCTATGGTGCATGGGATCGATACGGAGGTATTGATGCAGAAGATTGCTGCGGTATAAGGGGTTGACGGCAATTTGTACAGCAGGGGCTGTTCACGGAATAATCGGTGCATATGGCATACGGAAATTTGCCCGGTGCCATTTGTGCATGTTATTTTGCGGCAGTTCCCGCCGTACCGTCACAGGCAGGCGGCTTTAGGGGATCAGAGTTCCTGGCTCTTTATAATCTGGCGGATCGAGTCATAGAGATAGGGCTTGAGTATGTTGACGGGGACAGGATCTTCATAGAGGATACAACTGAAACAGGCGGCGTTGACCAGTTCCACGATCATGAAGATGAGAACCTCAGGGTTTTTATATTTCGGTTCCGACTGTTCGAAAACGGAAGAGTAAATGTTATAAAAATCAATATCGGCAGCTTCTGAATATAACAGTTCGTTTTTAAAAATCCCCCAGCTTAAATTTTTGGATATAAAATTCAGCAGTGTTTTATCTGTGCTGAATTGGTCGATGATATTGTCAATCAGAAAAATAATTCTGTCTTCCAGGGCTGTCAGGCCGGTCTGATGGAGGGCATCGCCGGCGATCCGGAAAACCTGGCTGGCCTTTCGGGCGATCAGTTTGTTGCGGATGTCATATTTGTCTTTAAAATATAAGTAAAAAGTGCCTTTTGCAACCCCGGCCTGTTCGACGATTTCAGAGATGGAAGTCTTGTTAATCCCCTGTTTCATGAACAGGTCGAAAGCGGTGTTCAGGAGGGCATCCTGTTTCTGTTTTTTGTTTTTGTCAATTTTTCCCATAGCAGCTCCTTATGTGTGGTTGGAATGTACCTTTTTATAATATACAATTTGTATATGAAAATCAATCGTAAACCTCATTCAAATAAGCCGCAAAAAAATCAGACGGGGTGCCGGAGGCGCGCATAGAGTGTGACATTGGAGAGTGAACTGTAATTTTTTTCAGGCAGCACAGAGGTTTGATTTCCGGCCGGATGGAATCTTTGGCAGCAACAAAGCGGATATCAATCTTTTCGATTAATATCCGCTTCTAAACTATGCTGTCCACTGGACGATACCTCCTGTTCATAGATTTTCCAATATTAACTTTTTACCTCATATCCCTTCCACTTCTCATCCTGTACTGCCGTACCGTAACGGGTGATAACATTTTAATCCGTTATCTTTAGCTGCTCGTTACATCTCCTGGTGTACTGAAATATGATTTTTGATAGAACTTCCGTTTACCGTACAATTTGTTTAAATTAAGTTTTCGGTGGACTGTACCTCGCTTTCTTTTATATTTTGCTGCATCTATATGAAATTTGTGTTTATGATGTTATTATATACGCCCGGTCCGGATTTGTCAATCTATTTTTGATAAAAAAATAATTTTTCTGAATTTTCTGGAATTTCTAAAATGGCAAGCGGCAATGTCCAATGGCATTAAGGTATATATGTTTTGTATGTATGGGGAAAACCGGCAGGAGGAAATATTTTCCGTCCCTAAAGTTTTCAAGCAAATTATCCGATAAAATAAAAATAACATAAAAAAGAAACCGGAAATGTTTTTTGTGTGAAAAGAGGCGGGGAAGGAAGAGGAAAAATTAATATTTTAAAAATTTAGCAAAACCCCTTTGAAAATGACGTACTTTAGGTTATAATGGCCTTGTATGTTTAGTTTGGCGAGCAATTGGTTAAGATTTAAGATAGATTGAAAATGAAAAATGACCATAGAAAGGGGTCCATATATGCAATATACAGATATCGGAATTGATTTGGGTACGGCAAGCATTTTAGTATATATCAGAGGCAAAGGCGTAGTGTTAAAAGAACCTTCCGTTGTGGCTTTTGACAGGGATACGGAGAAAATAAAGGCAATCGGTGAAGAAGCAAGGCTGATGCTTGGAAGGACGCCGGGAAATATCGTGGCGGTCAGGCCGTTGAGGCAGGGGGTTATTTCCGATTACCATGTTACCGAGAAGATGATGAAGCATTTCATCCAGAAAGCGCTTGGAAGGAAAACCTTCCGGAAACCGAGGATTGCCGTATGCGTACCCAGCGGGGTGACGGAGGTAGAGCAGAAAGCGGTGGAGGATGCGACGATGATGGCCGGTGCAAGGGATGTTTTTATTATTGAAGAGCCTATTGCGGCGGCAATCGGAGCAGGAATTGATATATGGAAGCCTTGCGGCAATATGATTGTTGATATCGGGGGCGGCACGTCGGATATTGCGGTTATCTCTTTGGGCGGCAGGGTAGTCAGCGCTTCGGTAAAGATAGCGGGCGATGATTTTGACGAGGCGATTGTCCGATATATGAGAAAGAAACATAATCTGCTGATCGGTGAAAGGACGGCAGAGGATTTGAAGATAAAGATAGGTTCCGCGTATAAGCGGACGGAAGTGGATTATATGGATGTGCGCGGGCGCAACCTTGTGACCGGCCTGCCGAAGACGGTAAAAGTTTCTTCAGAGGAAATGGAAGAGGCTCTCAGGGAAACTACGGCCCAGATTGTGGAGACGATCCACAGCGTATTGGAGAAAACCCCGCCGGAACTGGCGGCGGATATTGCGGACCGCGGGATTGTGCTCACGGGAGGCGGCAGCCTGCTTCGCGGACTGGAGGATTTGATTGAGTCTAAAACCGGAATCAACACGATGACTGCGGAGGATCCGATGACCGCAGTGGCGATTGGCACCGGGAAATATGTGGAGTTTCTGGCAGGATACCGGGAAGAAAGTTAATTAGTGGAATGGCAGACAGAGGAGGAAAACTATGTTAAAAGGGCTGTACACTGCTTATACGGGAATGCTTAATGAGCAGCACCGTATGGATGTAATGACCAACAATTTAGCAAATGCATCGACAAACGGCTATAAAAAAGAGGGTGCAACGAGCCAGGCGTTCCGTGATGTGCTGACATATAAGATTAAGGATTTGTCGGAAGGTGCCGGGATTGCGAAGCCGTTAGGATATAATAATTTCGGCGTGAAGATAGGGGAAGGCTATACGGACTATTCGGAAGGGCCGATCAGGGAATCGGACAGCCGGTTTGACCTTGCAATATCCGGCCCCGGTTTTTTTGAGATTTCTTATACGAATAAGGCGGGGGAGACATCCACGAAATATACCCGCGACGGGAGTTTTACGATGGATATGAACGGATACCTTGTCACACAGGACGGGGATTATGTGATGGGGACCAACAATGCCAGGATACGGCTCGATCCGCTGCTGGATTTCAGGGTGGATACAAGCGGCAATATTATGCAGGGGGAAGGGAATGCGCCGGTTGCCCAGATACGTATCCGGGATTTTGAGGATTATAATTATCTGTCGAAATACGGCGAGAATTTCTATGAGGCAGTGGACGGCGCCAGGCCGATAGATGCTGAGGATGCAAGGGTACATCAGGGGTATCTGGAAGGTTCTAATATATCGGTGGTTACGGAAATGGTTAATATGATTAACATTTCGCGGGCTTACGAGACTAATCAGAAAGTGATTCAGACATATGACAGCTCTTTGGAAATTGCAGTCAATCAATTAGGAAAGTTATAGGAGGAGTAAAAAATGGTTAGGAGTTTATGGTCCGCAGCGACCGGTATGAATGCGCAGCAGACGAATGTAGATACAATTGCCAATAACCTGGCAAATGTGAATACGGTTGGATATAAAGCACAGGTTGCAGAGTTTAAGAGCCTGTTGTATCAGACACTGCAGACAGCCACTACAACGGCAAACGGAGAACCGAAACCGATAACTTCCCAGGTTGGCTTAGGTGTAAGGACAGCGGCGCTGAACCAGATTTTTAAGCAGGGCAGTTTACTGGCTTCCGAGAGTGATACGGCATTCGCTATTGAGGGAAGCGGTTTCTTTGCGGTAAGGACGGCCAGCGGTGAAACAAATTATACGAGAAACGGTGATTTTACATGGGCAATAACAGCGGCCAACGGCCTCATGCTCACAAATTCGGACGGACTCCCTGTCCTGGATTCCACGGGACGGACTATCAATCTTGCGGGTACGTTTATGGCAGATAAAATAACGATTGATGCAGGAGGCACATTGTATTATCCGGACGAGAATAATAATCCGGTATCATTGGGTGTTACAATAGGGACTTACCAGTTCCGCAATCCTGCCGGGCTGGCAAGGCAGGGGGACAGCCTTTTTGCGGTAACGGCGGCAAGCGGTATTGCTTTGAATGAAGCGACAAATGCGAACCTGACCAGGAGCCGGGTGATACAGAATTATCTGGAAGGCTCCAATGTCCAGGTAGCGGACGAAATGGTAAATCTGATTGTGGCACAGCGCGCTTATGAGATGAATTCCAAAGCAATTACCACTTCAGATGAGATGCTTCAGCAGGCAAATAATCTGAAACGTTAAAACAGAGGCTGACAGCCGGACAGGAGTACATATATGAGTTTAGGAAGCGGAGTTTCATCAGGATATACAAGTTATATCGCATCGCAGTCGGCGTCACAGTTGGACAGCCGCATTAAGACAAAAGATTACAGCAAGTCATCGGACGAACAGCTTCTGGATGCATGTAAGGAATTTGAAGCTTATTTTGTGGAACAGATTTTCAAAGAGATGCAGAAGACTGTGGATGTGTTTAAGGACGGAGAAACCAATCCCAATGACTCCCTTGTGGATTACTTTAAAGACGGCGCACTGCAGCAGTTGGCAGGTACTGCGACGAAAACACAGGGGCTGGGACTGGCGCAGATGCTGTATGAACAGATGAAGCGCAATTATAATATGGTGTAAATGACAGGCTGATTGTAAGAAAAGGCGATTTTCAAAAGATTTTGGTGAGGGACAGATCATGTACGTGAGAGGCTGCTTGTGGAGGGCAGCCTTTTTGCTTATTTATACTGTCGGCCGCTAAACTTTGCCGGGGCGCCCGTCTTGCGGGCAGCAGACGCTATTAATTGGCGGCAAACTTTATCGTTTGCGGGTATATGCGGTGCGTGAGAGGGTGGGGATACCGGGATTTTTTGATGTTTGGCACCGGATTTGGGTTAAAGGGGCTATTTTGTATGCGGCAATATTTGCGGAGGATGCTGCAGTAGAAGGAATGGAAGATGGAGCAGATAAAGGGCTATGTAGAGCATATAATTTACCGCAATGCTGAGAACGGGTATACTGTTTTGAACCTGGCGGGGAGTGGGGGGGAGACGGTTTGTGTGGGGAGTTTCCGTTCGCTGGATCAGGGGGAAACCCTGGAGGTCTGGGGGAACTTTGTGGAGCATCCGATGTATGGCGTCCAGCTTAAGGTGGAAGGTTATCAGGTTACGGAACCGGATGATGTTGTGAGTATGGAGCGTTACCTTGGGTCGGGGGCGATTAAAGGTGTGGGGGAGGCTCTGGCCCATAGGATTATGAAGAAATTCGGGGAGGATACTTTCCGCATTATTGAGGAAGAGCCGGAGCGTCTCGCAGAGATTAAAGGCTTCAGCGAGAGGAAAGCAAGGGAAATCTCCATGCAGATGGAAGAGAAGAAGGACGTACGCGCTGCTATGGTGTTCCTGCAGAAGTATGGCATATCAGGCTCCCTGGCAGTTAAGATATATGATACCTATGGGGCAGAGGTATATGGGGTTATGAAGGAGAATCCGTACCGTCTGGCGGAGGATATAGGCGGCATAGGATTTAAAACAGCGGATGAGATAGCCAGACGGGCAGGGATTCATGCGGATTCGGATTTCCGCATCCGCAGCGGTATTTTGTACACTCTGCTGCAGGCATCCGCGGAGGGGCATGTGTATCTTCCTGACGGAATATTGGCAGAGCGATGCGCGAGACTTCTGGAAGTGGAGGAAGCGGCGATTGAGCCGCAGGTGGCGAATCTGGCCATGGACAGGAAAATTGTCATAAAATATGCGGGGGAGGATCAGACAGGCGGCAAGAGGGTATATGCGGCTTCTTACTATTATGAGGAACTGAACTGTGCCAAAATGCTGCATGACCTGAATGTGAAATCAGAGGGAGGGGATGGGAAAGAAACTTTGCCTGCAGAAGAAGCTTTGCCTGCAGAAAAAGGAATAGCGGAAAAGATACATAAGCTGGAAAAGGAGCAGGGGATTAGGCTGGATGAACTGCAGCGGAAGGCTGTTATGGAAAGTATAAGGAACGGCCTATTGATCCTGACCGGAGGACCGGGAACCGGGAAGACAACGACGATCAATACGATTATCCGGTATTTTGCAGAGGAGGAAATGGATATATTCCTGGCGGCTCCCACCGGAAGGGCGGCCAAACGGATGACAGAAGCTACAGGCTATGAAGCGCGGACAATTCACAGGCTGCTGGAACTGAACGGTGCGCTGGCGGAGGAGGAACGTTCGGCGAGATTTGAGAGGAATGAAGAAAATCCCTTAGAGGCGGACGTTATAATTATTGATGAGATGTCCATGGTGGATCTGCATTTATTCCAGTCCCTGTTAAAGGCGATAACGCCGGGGACGCGCCTGATTATGGCGGGGGACGTTAACCAGCTTCCGTCCGTCGGGCCGGGGCAGATTCTGCGTGATATGATAGAAAGCGGTTGTATCCCCGTGGTAATGCTTCAGAGGATTTTCCGGCAGGCGGAGGAGAGCGATATTGTGGTAAACGCCCACAGGATAAACAAAGGCGAACCGTTAGTACTGGATAATAAGAGCAGGGATTTCTTTTTTCTGCAGAGAAGGGATGTCAATGTGATTTATAAGCATATGATACAGCTTATCCAGGAAAAACTGCCGCCGTATGTAAAGGCGGAAAGTTTTGATATCCAGGTGCTGACTCCTATGAGGAAGGGCAATCTGGGGGTAGAAGTATTGAATGTTATTTTACAGAAATATCTGAATCCTCCCGATGAGACAAAAGCAGAGCACCTGTACGGAGACGGGGTTTTCCGCGAGGGTGATAAGGTAATGCAGATAAAAAACAATTATCAGACAGAATGGGAGATAGTGAGTAAGTATGGGATACCCATTGATAAAGGGATGGGGATATTCAACGGCGATATGGGGATTATTAAGGAAATTAATGAGCCTTCGCAGGAAATAGTGGTGGAGTTTGATGAAAACCGCCGGGTGGTTTACCCTTTCCATCAACTGGATGAAATAGAACTTGCCTATGCGGTCACGATACATAAGTCCCAGGGGAGTGAATATCCCGCCGTTATTATGCCGTTGCTGTCCGGGCCGCGGATGCTCTTTAACCGGAATCTGCTGTACACAGGGGTGACGCGTGCAAAATATTGTGTGACTATATTGGGGGACAGACAGACTGTGGCCGATATGGCGGCGAACGAACACCAGAACAAGAGGTATACCAGCCTGTGTGACCGGATAAAAGAAATGATGCAAATGATGTAAATAATGCAGATAATACAAATGATGTAAATGATGTGAACCCCTGCCCGGAGAAACGTCATGGAGAGGGAATGGAACAGGGAAAGAGAAGGGATTGTCTGAAAGACGGGGGAGCGCGGCTTCCTCAAATGCAGTATTCTCAATTCAGGAAATTGGGAGAGATGGAAAAACGGGGGAAAAAAGACGGAAACGGCAGGAAACAAGATGTAAAAAGGGAAAGTGTAACCGGTTTCTGCATAGAATGGATGTGGGATCTGCTTTTCCCGAGAAGATGTCCGGTCTGCGACGGAGTACTGCGCTTCCGCAAAGAATATATTTGCCCGGAGTGCCTGGAGAAAATAAAGTTTATCCGGGAGCCAGCCTGTATGAAATGCGGAAAAGGGCTGCGGGAGGAAGCCGAATACTGCTATGACTGCGCAAGGAAGAAGCATCTTTACATCCAGGGTGCCGCATTGTTTGAGTATGGTTCCGCCGCATCGTCCATATACCGGTTCAAATATGGGGGAAGGCAGGAATATGCCGTGTTTTTCGGCAGAAGTATGGCGGTTATGCTTGGGGAGAGGATGAGACGGTGGCGTGTGCAGGCTCTGGTGCCGGTGCCGATCCATGTATCCAGGTTAAGGAAGCGCGGTTATAACCAGGCTCAGCTTCTGGCGGAAGTGATAAGCAGCTATACAGGCATACCGGTAAGGACGGATATTATTGCAAGACAGAAGAAAACAGCCCCGCAAAAGGAATTAGATGAGAAACAACGGCAAAATAATTTGAAAAGGGCTTTTAAAATCCTCAGAAATGATGTAAAATTAAGTACGATTGTAATTATTGATGATATTTACACGACAGGAAGTACAATTGATGCCATGACAGCCATGTTGCATGCTGCGGGAGTGGAGAAGGTTTATTATGCGGCACTGGCAATAGGCAGCGGGTTATAACGGGAGGTATTGTATATGGACGTTAGAAATTGCAGAAAGTGTGGGAAATTATTTAATTATGCCATGGGGCCGATTATTTGCCAGCATTGCAAAGACGGGCTGGAAGAAAAATTCCAGGAAGTGAAGAAATATGTATATGAGCATCCGGGCTGCGGCATTGCGGAGGTGGCTGAAGAGTGTGAAGTGGAGGCCAAGCAGATTAAGCAGTGGCTGAGAGAGGAACGGCTTCAGTTTACGGAGGATTCGGCGGTTTTATTGAATTGCGAAACCTGCGGGGCGCCGATCCGTTCGGGGCGTTTTTGTGATAAATGTAAAGCCAGCATGGTACAGACTCTGGGAAGCACATATAAGAAAGAGCGGCCAAGAGAAGAGCCGAAGAAGAAAGCCGACTCGAATGAAAAGCCGAGAATGCATTATCTGGATTATTAAGCTTGGCCGTTTTGCGCGTTACGGGAGCACGGCAATGATGAGGGGGCTGTCATTGCCTGTGCCGGCGGTATGGAGGCGGGTATGTTAAACAAGGAACGAGTCATTTTGATGACCAAGATGGCGTCTTATGAGGAAAACGAAGGCAGGAAGAACCGTTCTGTGATGAGTTACTTCCGGGGAGATTATGTGTGGTTTCAGGTGCTGAAGTCAGTGATCTTCGGAACGTTAGCATTTGGAATTGTATTTGGAATGTATATTTTTTATGATTTCGAAGTCTTTATGATGGATATATATAAGATGGATCTGCTGGAATTCGGTAGATCTGTCCTGAAAAAGTATTTATTTGTAATAGGGATTTATTGCATAATCTCGTATGCTGTGTACAGTTACCGCTATGCGAAAGCAAGGCAGGGCGTAAGGTTGTATCAGAATAACCTGCGCAAGCTGAGCGGAATGTACGATAAAACATAAGCCAGAGCCGTTAAGGTTCTGAAAGGAATTTACTATGACATCATTACTTGTAGCAAAGCAGTATTTGAAAAAGTTTTACGGAAAGTTTGAGGTGTATCTGACACCGTTGATAAAATTCCTGCTTTCCCTGGTAAGCCTGATACTGATTAACAGGAACCTGGGATTTATGGAAAGGATCAATGATACGACGATTGTCCTGGTTGTATCGCTGATGTGTTCGTTTATGCCGATGAATTTTATTGTTTTGATAGCCGCGGCTTTTGTGCTTCTCCATGTATATACATTGTCATTGGAATGCGCAGTTGTCGTACTGGCGGCGTTTCTGCTGATGTTTCTGATGTATTTCAGATTTTCGCCCGGGGATACGGCAGTAGTGATTCTGACACCGATTTGTTTTTTAATGAACATCCCGTATGCGGTCCCGATGGCATTGGGGCTGGTCGGCACTCCGGTATCGGCAGTATCGGCGGCATGCGGCACGACAGTGTACTATCTCCTGTCCTATGTGAGCGGCAGTGCCACAACGCTGGCTACGATGGAAACGGAGGAGGCAACGGTAAAGTTCCGCTTTATTATTGACGGGATGCTGGATAACAGGGAAATGGTAGTAACGATTGCGGCGTTTGCAGTGACAATTTTTTTTGTTTATCTTATCAGAAGGCTTCCGGTTGATTATTCCTGGACGATCGCGATAGTAGCCGGGTCATTGGTGAATGTAATGGTACTTCTTGTAGGGGATCTGATGTTTGATACGAACGTTTCCATTGCGGGTGTCATTGCAGGGACGATTATAGCGGCGCTGATTGGAGTTGTGATACAGTTTTTTACTTTCCATGTGGATTACAGCCGGACGGAAAAAGTACAGTTTGAGGACGATGAATATTATTATTATGTAAAGGCAGTGCCCAAAGTAACCGTAGCGGTGCCGGAGCGTAAAGTGAAGAAAATAAATCAGCAAAAAAAATCACGTCCTTCGCAGAAGAACCCGGAGGACAGAAAAGCAGGCAGATAATAATGAGGACTGGAATGGGTTGATATGCAGCAGATTCATGAAATAATGGAAAGATATTTTTGGCGTTTGCCGAGTATCATATGGACAGATATTGTAGAGATAGCGATTATCTCTTTTCTGATATACCATATTTTGGTATGGGTGAAGAATACAAAGGCGTGGTCACTGCTGAAAGGTGTTGTGGTGATCGCTATATTTTTAGTTTTGGCCGGGCTTTTCAAGATGAATACTATTCTTTGGATTGCTCAGAATATAGTCGGGATTGCAGCTACGGCAATCATCGTGATCCTGCAGCCGGAGCTGAGAAGGGCGCTGGAAGAACTGGGCAGAAAGAATATTATTTCATCGCTGATCCCTTTCGATTCCGGAAAGACGGAAGTAGGGTTGTTTTCCGACAGGACGATCAATGAGATTGCCAAAGCCTGTGTGGAAATGGGAAAAGTAAAGACAGGGGCGCTCATTGTAATCGAGCGGTCACAGTCTCTGGCGGAATATGAGAGGACAGGGATTGATATAGACGGTATTGTGTCAAGCCAGCTACTCATTAATATATTTGAACATAATACACCGTTGCATGACGGTGCTGTTATTATACGTGAAAACCGTGTCACGTCGGCTACTTGCTATCTGCCATTGTCCGATAACATGGCGCTGAGCAAGGAGTTGGGGACGAGGCACCGGGCAGGGGTGGGGATTTCGGAGGCAACGGATTCCCTTACCGTTATCGTGTCCGAAGAAACCGGAAGGATAAGCGTCGCTATGGAAGGGAAACTGGATCGCAACCTTGACGGGGAAGCCCTGAAGGAAAGGCTGCGGAAGATACAGGATAAACAACAGCCGGAGGAGAAGAAGAAGGTTAAGAGATGGAAGGGAAGGAAAAAGAATGGGAAAGAAACTGACCAATAATCTTGCATTGAAAATAGGATCCGTTCTTTTTGCAGGTGTTCTCTGGCTTCTTGTGACAAATATTAGTAATCCGTCCACGCCGGTTTATTTCACGGATGTGCCGGTACAGATTATTAATTCAAACCTTATTACCAGCCAGGGGAAAATGTATGAGGTTTTGGACGATACGGATGTGATAGATTCCGTTACTCTTATGGTGCCGCGCTCGCTGACAGACAGTATGAGCAGTGACGATAATATTGTGGCGATTGCGGATATGAATAACCTGACGAATCTGAACACAATCCATATAGAGATTTCAACGAGACGTAACCAGAACTCTGTCAGCAATATCAGTGCCAGCAATGATATCCTGAAATTGAATATAGAGGACCGGAAAAATATATCGATACCTTTGACGACATCCACTTCCGGGTCGCTCCAGGATGATTATATTATAGGGACTGTGACGCCGGATCAGAACCTGGTGCGCGTGTCCGGGCCGGAATCGGTGGTTTCCCGCATTAAGACAGCGGAAGTGAATGTGAATGTGACCGGTTTTACAAGCGACATAGGTACGAATGCGGAGATTAAGCTCTATGATGCGGCAAAAAATGAGGTGCCGAAGGATAAGCTGACGCTGAATATTAACACGGTAGGAGTTAAAGTGGAGATACTTGCTACGAAATCGGTACCGCTCAGGTTCTCGGCATATGGTGTGCCGGCAGCAGGTTACAGGGCAACCGGTGTGGTAAGCGGTTCCGTAAGTTCGGTTTCACTGGCAGGAAAGGCAAATGTATTGAATAATTTGTCCTCAATAGAGATACCGGACACGGATATAGATTTGACAGGGGCGACGGAGAATGTGTCGGAACTCATTAATATAGAAAAATATCTGCCGGGGAATGTAGAGCTTGCCGATCCGGAATTTGACGGGTTTGTTACGGTTACAGCCTACGTGGAGCCGGAAATTACAAGGACATTTACGATACCGGAACGCAATATTGCGGTGGAGAACCTGCCGGCGGGCTACCGATCAGCGGTAACGGCATACGGAGGGGAAGTTACGCTGCAGATACGCGGCCTGGCTGAGGATGTAAACGGATTCGATGCAGGCCAGTTGCGTCCCGTAATTGATATTAACAAGCTGGTAGAATCCGGTGTGATGGAGGAAGCGCAGGCGGGAAGTTATGATGTACGGCTTTCCATAGAATTACCGGAGGGAGTGGAACTGCGGGATAATGTTACTGTCCGGCTTGTGATTGAAGAAGAACAGCCGGAGGAAACGGAGGAAGAATAGTTTCCATGCGGCCCTGTTCTGCCGCAGGCAGTATACTGGCAGGCTGTGCCGGGGAAATAGCCAATAGAAAGGAGTGAAAGGAATATATGAGCAGATTGTTTGGGACAGATGGCGTAAGAGGTGTGGCGAATGAAGAACTGACTCCGCTTTTAGCCATGCAGTTGGGGCAGGCGGGCGCTTACGTATTGACGAAAGAGAATGCGCATAAGCCCACTATCATGGTGGGATGTGATACACGTATCTCAGGGGATATGCTGGCAAATGCACTGATGGCAGGGGCATGTTCCGTCGGGGCGAATTGTGTGTATGTGGGAGTGCTGCCGACACCGGCGATTGCCTATCTGACAAGGAAGTATAAAGTGGATGCGGGCGTTGTTATCTCTGCTTCCCACAATCCGGTGGAGTTTAACGGCATCAAATTTTTTGACGGGGAAGGGTATAAGCTTCCGGATTCTTTGGAGGATGAAATAGAGGCGTTGATCCGGAGCGGGATGAAGGATGTAAAATTCCCGATCGGGGCAAGTGTAGGCAAGGTAAAATACCGAACCGATGCCAGGGAAGAGTATATTAACCATTCGATACGTGCAGTGAACGTGGATTTGCGGGGGCTGAAAATCGTGGTGGACTGTGCGGAAGGCGCGTCCTATTATACTTCGGTGGAAGCCCTGAAGGAACTTGGCGGTGAGGTTGTGGCAATCCATAACAGTCCGGACGGAACGAACATCAATGCAAACTGCGGCTCTACGCACATGCAGGAACTCCAGGCAAGGGTCGTGTATGAAAAGGCACAGATAGGCCTGGCATTCGACGGGGACGCGGACAGATTGCTTGCGGTGGATGAACAGGGAAATATCGTGGACGGCGACCAGATTATGGCGATTGTCGGCAGCCATATGAAAAATCAGGGCAGGCTGAACAAAAATATCATTGTGGCTACCGTTATGAGTAACCTGGGATTTTTCATTATGGGAGAAAAGAATGGCATTAAAATAGAACAGACAAAGGTCGGCGACCGTTATGTGTTGGAGAGGATGAAGGAGATCAGCGCCAGCCTTGGCGGCGAACAGTCAGGGCATATTATATTCCTGGATGAGAATACAACGGGAGACGGTCTTTTGAGTGCATTGCATTTGCTGCAGGTAATGGTGGAAACGGGGCAGTCGCTGTCTGAACTTGCCGGAGTGATGGAAGTGCTGCCGCAGGCATTGGTAAATGCCAAAGTACCCAGCCATAAAAAAGAAAAGTATATGGATTATCCGGAGATCGCGGATGCCATTGCAGAACTGGATAAGAAGTTTGCCGGGGAAGGCAGGGTACTGATCCGGCCATCGGGGACAGAACCGTTGGTGCGTGTCATGATCGAGGGGAAAGATAAGAGCCAGATTGACGGGGAAGCCAGGAAATTGGCAGAACTAATCCAGAATATTATGCTTTAGGCTTCACAAGCTCATGAAAAAATGATATAGTAAATAGTGTGAAATCAAAGATTTCACCATCTTGATTTGAGTGCCCGCAGGAGCGGGCGAATGGGAGTTAGTGCGAAAAAAGTTCTAAAGTGGTAAAGTACAGAATAATGGTGTCCTCTGCCGTTTAAGAACTTTTAGGATTTGCGTAAGATAATGGATGTATGAATTTGGAGGGAAAACGGGTATGGTAAGCCAGAAGGTAGTTATTAAGAACCCCACGGGACTGCATCTACGGCCGGCAGGCATCCTATGTAAAGAAGCAATGCAATTTAAATCATTGATTACATTTACATTCAGAGAGAATACGGCAAATGCCAAAAGTGTACTCAGCGTATTGGGTGCATGCGTAAAGTGCGGCGATGAAGTGGAATTCGTATGTGAGGGTGAAGATGAGGAAGAGGCGCTGAAAGCGCTGATTCATGCCATTGAGAGCGGACTCGGAGAATGACGGCATCAGGTAATGCTTTATGGAATGGCAGTGTGTAAGTACGGTTAGTTAGGACAATATGCCGGCTCCCTGGAGCCGGTTTTTGTATGTTTAAGGGGTTTGAGGAACCGGAAACAGCATCTCCCCTGGAAGAACCCCAGTGGAATAGCTGGCCATGCATTTTGGACAGATATTTCACTGCCGGAAATGGGTACTGGAAGGGGGGATGCGGTACTGGAAACAGCATCCCCCCTGGAAGAACCCCAGTGGAATAGCTGGCCATGCATTTTGGACAGATATTCCACCGCCGGAAATGGGTATTGGAAGGGGGGATGCGGTACTGGAATAGGAGGAAATTATGTTAAATTATAGCAGGTATCGCCGGAATCCCGTAGTGGATTACCCGGAAAGGGAATGGCCGAACAAGGAAATAGAGAAAGCGCCCGTATGGTGCAGTGTGGATTTAAGGGACGGCAATCAGGCTTTGATAGATCCGATGGTAGTGGATGAGAAAATCGAGATGTTCCAATATTTGATTAAGCTGGGCTTTAAAGAGATAGAGATTGGTTTCCCGGCGGCCAGCCAGATTGAATTTGATTTTCTGCGCCAGTTGGTTGACCGGAAGATGATACCGGACGATGTAACCGTGCAGGTGCTGACACAATGCAGGGAAGAATTGATTGACAGGACATTTGAGGCAATAGAGGGCTGCAAGCAGGCAATTGTCCACATATACAATTCAACATCTACGTTGCAAAGGGATGTAGTATTCGGGATGGATAAGGATCAGATTACCAATATAGCGATACAGGGGACGCGGATGGTCAAAGAGCGGGCAGGGAAGTTTCCGGGTAAGATTGTTCTGGAATACTCGCCGGAAAGCTTTACGGGAACAGAACTGGATTATGCATTGGAGATCTGTACAGCAGTGCAGGAAGCATGGGGGGCAACCAAAGAGGAACCAATTATTATCAATCTTCCGTCTACCGTGGAAATGACAACCCCGAATGTATATGCGGATCGGATTGAATGGATGGACAGGCATTTTAAGGACAGGGAGAGCATAATTTTGAGTGTGCATCCGCACAATGACCGCGGAACCGGTGTGGCAAGCGCGGAGTTGTCGCTGTTAGCAGGCGCGCAGCGTGTGGAAGGGACATTATTCGGCAATGGGGAGAGGACCGGCAATGTGGATGTTCTCAACATTGCATACAATATGTTTTCACAGGGGATCGATCCCGGGCTGCATGTGGAGAAAATCAATGAGAGCATAGAAATTTATGAGAGATGCTGTAAAATACCGGTCCATCCAAGGCATCCCTATGCGGGAAAGATGGTATTTACCGCATTTTCCGGTTCCCACCAGGATGCCATTAATAAGGGCGTAAAAGCAATGCAGGAACGGAAGAGCGAAATATGGCAGGTTCCGTATCTGCCGATTGATCCGGCGGATATCGGCAGGGAGTACGAGCCGATCGTGCGTATTAATTCGCAGTCCGGGAAAGGCGGGGTGGCATTTATCATGGATACTTACTTCGGATTCAAACTGCCGAAAAGTATGCATAGGGAGTTTGCGAATGTCATCCAGAAGATTTCGGAAAAGCAGGGTGAAGTATCACCGGATCAGATTATGGAGCAGTTCCGTCTGGAATATCTGGATCGGAAGGAGCCGCTGCATTTTAAGAAGCTGCGGGTGGATGACCTTAGTGATGAGATAACATCAGAGTTTGATACGAGGGTTACTATCGTATATACGGATCATGGAACGGAGAAGAGGTTTGAGGCAGTAGGCAACGGGCCGATTGATGCGGTGAAACGCGGCCTTCAGGAAGAACTGGGAGAGGGAATGAAGATATTGGATTACGAAGAGCACGCATTGCAGAGCGGCTCCAATTCGCAGGCGGCAGCTTATATACACCTGCTGGATGTGGATACCGGAAGTGTTACGTACGGCGTCGGGGTAAGTTCCAATATTACGCGGGCATCGGTGAGAGCGATCTTTTCGGCTGTGAACAGGCTGGGGATCGGAAACAGAAAATCCTTGTAGTACGCAAAAGGCATGAAAAAAGTTCCCCGGTATCCGGGGAACTTTTTTCATGCACAGGGGTGCGTAAAGAAATTAGCAGCTTTGCTGCACGCACCCCGCGCAACGAGTAGGGGAAAAGCCTCCCCTACTCGATTATGCTATTTTTTTACCGATGACTGGTAAGTCGTTCCGTCTGCCTTAAAGGAAGCGCCCTGTTTTGCAATGCAGATCATGGTTTTGCCCGTATTGACCTCTACTTCATTGCCGTCATCATCGTAATATTTGGTAGGTTCATAATCGGTGCTCTTTTTCCACGTTACATGGATACCTTTTCCGTTTGTGAAGAAATAGCCGTCCCTTGTCGTGTCATGTACCTGGAAAGCAAGGTAGTCTTTCGCATCCCTTACTTCATGGTATGTAAACTGGACGAAAACATTTTTGAATGCAAGCTGCTGGTTGCTGTTAGCGGCATCGACATCCGCTTTTCCGTAAATGGTACGGTAGTATAAACCGTCGGATTCATTATAAGAAAAAGCGCTTTTTGTAATCGGGTACGCAGGCGTCATATCAATCTCTTTGGCAGAGATAGCATCGCTGTATTGCTCCAGTGTATTCGGTTCTTTGGAAGAAGCGAACTTAAAGTGATCCGGATGATAATAGCCGTCACGGTAAGTTTTGGAGATACTGAATTTCTCTATACCTTTGTTGATCCCGTCGGCGCTTGCGTACGCATTGTGGGGTGCTTTCTTGTCGGTCGCACGGAAAAAGGTACCTTCATAAAGGCCGTCTGTCCTCTTATCGCCGTAAGCACATCCCGTGATATGGTCGGTATCGGATTTTTCTACAATTTCATTGATATAGTAAGGGCCGCCGAAATGTAAATAAATGGAATCCCACTCAAAAGCCCAATATACAAAATAATCACGGCAGCTTCTTACATTGCCGATACGATCCAGTTTCTCCCAGTCCTTGATGACGGCCATGGTTCTGGTAATTCCGCCTTCTACAGGGCATTCATAAAGAATATCTGCCTTGGAAATATTGTAATGGGGCAGTGCGGCGGTATCATTCGGCACCATAATGGCGATAGGGCGGGCATTTTCCAGGCTGCCGTCAATCCATTCATTCGTCAGGGTACTTCTGACCATTCCTTCCGCCGGGGGAGCTTCGTCGTCTTCATTCTGATTTTCTTCAGGAGCGGGTTCTTCTTCCTCAATAGACTGCTCACCTTGATCTTCTGCCTCCGGTTGCTTTTCAATAACCTGTGCTACTGCGGGTGCATCATCATTTTCTTCTTCTTTTTTTCCACAGCCGAACAATAAGAGTGTGGAGGATAATGCTATGAGAAGAAGTACTTGTGATCGTTTCATAATCTAATCCTCGCTTTCATATTAATTTGATATATTTATATTGGCAGCAAATTTAACCTGCCTGCAATGGCACCAAAATCGATTCAGACAATAACCGTTGCGGCAGAAATACATAACCTGACGATAAAATCAGGTTACTGACCAAAAACACCACGAATGCAATTATAACACAGAAAATCGACATAGTCACTAGAAAATGGAGGAAAAAACTATACAAATTTCTTAAGAATTTATGATGGATTCTTAGAAATATGCGCAAGAGCCGGAAGAAATCTGCTTGCATAAAAAGGAAGGGGGTTGTATGATAAAAGCATCATATACGCATAGGAAAGGAATGGAAGGAATGGAAGGAATAAAAGGAAGAAAGAAAATTATTGTCACCGGATGCAACGGTCAGTTAGGGATTGCGATAAATAAGCAATATATGGGAAATACAGAATATGAGTTAGTGAATACGGATGTGGCGGAGCTGAATATCACGGATATCGATCAGGTGCTGGGGATGGTGAGGGAGGTAAAGCCCTATGCTATTATCAACTGTGCAGCCCATACGAATGTCAATGCATGTGAGACGGATGTGGATAATGCTTACCGTATCAATGCGATTGGGGCAAGAAATCTGGCAGTGGCGGCCACGGAGACAGGGGCGAAACTGGTACAGGTGTCTACGGATTATGTATTTTCCGGGAAAGCGGACAAGCCTTATCTGGAGTTTGACAGGACGGATCCGCAGGGGGTTTATGGGGCTTCCAAGCTGGCAGGGGAGAATTTTGTCAGGGATTTTGCAAAAAATTATTTTATTATCCGGACAGCTTGGCTATACGGGACAGGGAAAAATTTTGTGAAAACAATGCTTAAATTGTCAGAGACGAGGGATATGGTTAAGGTGGTCGATGATCAGATCGGGACACCGACCAGTGCGGACGAGCTGGCAAAAGCGATTGTGTATCTGCTTCCTACAGATAATTACGGGATTTTCCATGGCACCTGTGAAGGATATTGTAGCTGGGCGGATTTTACAAAAGAAATTTTCCGTCTGGCAGGCAGAAAGACGGCAGTGGAGGCAATAAGTACGCAAGAGTACGAGAAGGAAAACCCGTCTTCCGCCCCCAGGCCGGCATATTCCGTATTGGAGAATTATATGCTGCGGCTTACGGCAGATTACCGCTTTGCAGACTGGCATGATGCATTTGCCGATTACATGAAAGGGGCAGAGGGCTGAAAGGGACGGCAGCCGGGAGAGGTAAGGACTTAAGATGGATTTTATAATGGATTTGCTGCGCAACCGTATTTTTATTGCATCAATCAGCGGGTGGTTTGTGGCCCAGGTACTGAAAACGCTGATTTATATGTGGTTTAACCGGAAGTTTCTGGCGGAACGGCTGGTAGGGAGCGGCGGGATGCCAAGTTCCCATTCCGCCACTGTCTGTGCGCTGGCGACTGCAGCGGGGATGGAATACGGGGGCGGGAGTTTTGAATTTGCGATGGCGTTGGTATTTGCTATTGTGGTTATGTATGATGCGATCGGTGTCAGGAGGGAGACAGGGATACAGGCAAGGGTTTTAAATGAAATGCTGGATATGTTTCACAAGATGGGAAAGGAAATGAGCGTGGAAGAGAAGCTGAAGGAGTTTGTGGGGCATACTCCTTTGCAGGTGCTGATGGGGGCTTTGCTGGGGATAGGTATAGCAGTGGCGGTGTATGCGTTTGGATGAGAGGGTATAAGGGGATGGCCTACCATTTCTTTCTGTATTCCAGAGGCGTCATACCTTCGGATTTTTTGAATACCTTTATAAAATACCCGGCATCCTGGAAACCGCAGCTCTGGGCGATGGATTCCACGGAGCCGTCACTGAACCGCAGCATGGATTTGGCATGGGAAATGCGCCTGGCGGTGAGGTCTTCCGAGAGGTTGGAACCGAAAGTCTTGCGGTATTCCCTGGACAGGTGGTATTTGCTGATAAAAAACTGGGAGGAAAGCAGTTCCAGGGTGATTTTTTCCCCATAATGTTCCTCCAGATAGGCGTGTATCTGGTTAAGTTTTTCCAGGATGGAGTATTCTCCGGAATGCTCCGTCCTGTTTTCGGTGAAACAGAGGGTGATGAGGTCGGTAATGTATTTGTGGGATATAATGTCCGCCAGGGAAGCAGTATCCTGCTGTGCCTGGTAAAGCTGGGAGAGGGTGTTGGTAAACAGGACAAGGTTCCGCGGGCGGAAGAGGAAAGGGTTGCCCTGTTGTTTATAGGATTCATAATATTCCGCAGCGTCTTTGCCGTTGAAATGGACCCACATAAGGCTCCAGGGGGCATTGGCGCTGCTTTCATGTGAATAGGGGTGTGTACAGTCCAGCCATACACAGTCGCCTGCTGACAGGGAATATGTTTTGGCTTCGTAGGACAGAATGCCTTCCCCGTCCAGGACGGCAAAAAAGAGGAAAGAACTGAGGTTCTGGCGTTTGCTGATATGGGGTTCCAGGCTTTGCAGGGTGCCTACTTCCTGTACATAGAGGTAATGTTCCCTGGCGTATTGGGACGGGGTGGAAATAATGCGGTTGGATGTGGATTTTGCCATCTCTTTGTCTCCTTTGGAAGGAAAAATACGGGTGGGATTTCTGCAGCAATATTTTACTATTTTGACGCAATATTATATGTTGATACTTGTATTATACAATAGTATACTCCCTAAAGGAAGAGCAAAATTAAACAATGGGTGATACTGTCGGCGTGAGTGTTTCCGTTTACGGGGGTGCCGGGATAGGTCTGTTTGTATTGTCCGGGGTGCTGCGAACCCTGGGAAGTTTAAGTTAATGACATTACATGTGAATGGTATGGCATGAATAGGTAAAGAAAGGGGAGGATATGCTTTCGGTAGGTCTTATTTTTCTGTATGTATGGCTGAGCGCGTATTTAACCGGGTTTCTTGTATTGGCAGGGATTGGCCGTATATATGGCAGCTATCAGTGGAAGGCCGGCAGTTATGTGATGGCCGGGCTGGTAACGGTGACTGTGTACGCACAGTTTTTCAGCCTGTTTTATAAAGTAGGGTTGGCCGCAAATGTGATACTGTCGGCAGTCTGTGCAGTGACGGCGGTGGTATTCCGCAGGCGGCTAAGGGCGGAGTGGAGGGCAGCATATAGCAGCACGGGCACGGGGAAGAAGATATTTTACGTGCTGTTGTTTCTGCTGATGGCGTACGGGACATCAAGAGGCATCATTCATTATGATACCGGGCTGTACCATGCGCAAAGCATCCGCTGGATTGAGGAATACGGCGTGGTGAAGGGCCTGGGGAACCTGCATTGCCGTCTTGCTTATAACAGTTCTTCCTTTGCGCTGTCCGCTTTGTATAGTTTTGGGTTCCTGGGAGGGCAGTCTTATCACTGTATGGCCGGTTTCCTTGCATGGGTGGTGGCGGTGAAATGCAGCGGGGTTATGTCTGCCTGGAAGAGGGGACGGCTGCTTGTGTCCGATATTGCCAGGCTGACAGGGATTTATTATTTGCTGATTATTTTTGATGAAATGATATCCCCGGCTTCGGATTATTTTATGGTATTGACTGTGTTTTACCTTGTGATACGTTATCTGGAACTGGCGGAAAGCGGGGAGGGATCGTGGCTTCCTTATGGTTTGCTTGCCTTGCTTTCTGTTTTTGCCGTAAGTGTGAAGCTGTCGGCGGCGTTGATTGTATTGCTGGCCCTGAAGCCTGCGGCAATACTGATCAGGGAGAAAAACGGGAAAGGGATTGCAGGCTTCCTGGGGATGGGATTTATGATTATGCTGCCCTGCCTGATAAGGAATGTGTGGATCTCAGGATGGCTGGCATATCCTTTCACGGCGGTGGATCTGTTTTCCGTGGATTGGAAAATACCGAAAGAAATTGCGGATTATGATGCGAAGGAGATACAGGTATGGGGCAGGGGATTGTACGATGTGGCGGAATATGGAAAAGGAATGCGGGAATGGTTTCCGGCCTGGTTTGCTGCGCAGGGGATGGTGGATAAGCTGTTTATCCTGGCGGGGCTGGCGGCAGTGCCGGTTTCGGCGGCGGCATTCGCGGCGGCGTTTGGCAGGAGGGAGCGTATACAGCAGGATGTCATGCTGGCAGCGGTTACTGTGAACGCATCGTTTTTATTCTGGCTTTGTTCCGCGCCGTTGATCCGGTATGGGTGTGTATATGTATGGCTCGCAGCGCCGCTGACATTCGGAGGGCTGGCGCTATGGCTGGTCAGGGACCAGGGCAGGGGCAGGATATTCTGGCGGCTGGTATACGGTGCTGTTTTCTTAGCAGCCTGTTACAAGGCCGTGATGTTTGCAAGGGAGACGGCAGCGGGATATTCTGCGGAATATTTTGTATATCAAAAAGAGTATGAGGATTTCCGTACACGGAGCTATATGATTGACGGGAGTGTATTCTATTACCCGGAAGAAGGGGACAGGACAGGATACGATGCGTTTCCGTCCTCGCCCGCAAAGGCGGCCATGGAGCTGCGGGGAGAAGGGCTGGGGGATGGATTCCGATACAAAAAATAAAAAATCTGTATGGAAAACGGATGCAGGTAGAAAGGTATGGTAGAGATTATGGAAAAAACGGATAAAATTTATGTGGCGGGGCACAGAGGACTGGTCGGAAGCGCAATTGTAAGGAATCTGCAGGCGAAGGGATATACGAATATTGTGGGAAGGACGCACGCGGAACTGGATTTGACGGACCAGGCGGCTGTGGTCAGGTTTTTTGAAGAGCAAAGGCCGGATGTGGTAGTACTGGCGGCGGCTAAAGTAGGGGGGATCCATGCCAATGATACGAAGCCGGCGGAATTTGCCTATGAAAATATGCAGGTGCAGTGCAATGTAATAAAGTGCTGCCATGACTATAAAGTGAAAAAATTACTTTTTTTGGGCAGTACATGCATTTATCCGAGGCTGGCGCCTCAGCCAATACCGGAGGATGCGCTTCTGACGGGTCCCTTGGAGGAAACAAACGAGGCGTATGCCATTGCGAAAATAGCCGGTCTGGAAATGTGTAAATTTTTTAAACGCCAGTATGGGGATGACTTTATCAGCTGTATGCCGACCAACCTGTACGGGCCGTACGATAACTATGATTTGCAGGATTCCCATGTGCTGCCCGCCATGATCCGGAAATTCCACGAGGCGAAAGTAAATGGGGATCTAACGGTGGAACTGTGGGGTACGGGGAGCCCGTTGAGGGAATTTTTGTATGTAGACGATATGGCGGATGCCTGCGTCTTTTTACTGGAAAATTACAGCGGGGAGCAGCATGTAAATATCGGTACGGGCAAAGAAGTGACAATCAGGGAACTGGCGGAGACAGTCTGCAGGATCGTAGGATTTGAAGGGGAAATTATCTGGAATAAGGACATGCCGGACGGGACGCCGAGGAAACTGACAAATGTGGACAAACTGCACGGGCTGGGCTGGCATCATAAAACGGAACTGGAGGAAGGCGTGCGGATGGCCTACGACTGGTTCAAAGAAAATAAAGACCAGGCCCGGATGACCGGAAGATAGGATAGATAAGGTGTTGTTGTAAGGGTTGCGGAACTGGAACAGCAACCGTCGCAACAATGCCCAGAAGAATAAGCGGCCATGTATTAAGGACGGTTATTCTTCTGCCGGGTATGGCATTGTTGTGATGGTTGCGGAACTGGAACAGCAGCCGTCTCCCAAATACCCAGAAGAATAAGCGGCCATGCATTAAGGACGGTTATTCTTCTGCCGGGTATGGTATTTGGGGGACGGCTGCGGAACTGGAATAAGAAAGGAGCTTTCAGGAGGGATGGAGAGATATAGTGTGATAATGGCAGGAGGAGGCGGAACGAGGTTTTGGCCGATGAGCAGGAGGAAAATGCCGAAGCAGTTTCTTAATCTGACAGGCAGGGATTCTTTGGTGAACGAGACGATAGACCGGATTGCAAAGAATGTGCCGATGGAGAATATCTATATAGTGACAAATGTTTCACAGGCGCCGTTGATGAAAGAGATGACAGCGGGGCGCATTGCACCGGGGAGGATACTGGAAGAGCCGGAGGCAAGGAATACGGCAGCATGCATTGGGTATGCGGCAGTGGCGTTGCGGAAGAAGTACGGGGACAGTATTATGTGTGTTCTGGCTTCTGACCACTATATTAAAAATGCGCAGGCTTATTCTGAAGTAATGGATTTTGCCATGAAGCTGGCGGAAGAGAAGGAACGCCTGGTAACAATTGGTATACGGCCGACAGGCCCTGCAACGGGCTATGGCTATATCAAGTATAATAAACGGGTAAGGGAGGTTGGGCATGCAATCGGGGCTGTGAGCCGGAAGAGGATCGTTGCATATCCGGTATCTGATTTTGTAGAAAAACCCAGCCTGTCAACGGCAAAATCTTATGTGGAACAGGGGTGTTATCTGTGGAACAGCGGAATGTTTGTGTGGAAGACTTCGGTGATATTGAAGTATTTTGAAGAACTGCTCCCGGATGTATACGAATGCCTGATGGAGATAGAACAGGCGATAGGGACGGAAAAGGAGAAGGAGACGATAGAGAGGGTTTACCCGTCTATCCCGAAAGTTTCCGTAGATTACGGAATTATGGAACGGGCGGAGGATGTAATCATGCTGGAGGGGGATTTCGGCTGGAATGATGTGGGAAGCTGGGATGTATTGGATGTCCTGTATGATACGGATGTAAATAATAATGTGGTGTACGGGGATCAGATCCATATTGGTTCCAGGAATTGTATATCGTATGCGAAAGACAAGCTGATTGCTACGATAGGGCTGGAAAATGTGGTTATTGTGGAGACGGAGGATGCGGTATTGGTTTGTGACAAGGATAGGGCGCAGGATGTGAAGAAAATAGTGGAATTGCTGGAGGAACAGGGGAAGACACAGTACCTGTAGGGCGCCTGGGATTGTCGCGGCTGCCGTTGACGCAAAGGTTTTTGTTTGCAGGCCGGTGCCGGCGCTGCATCCGGAGAGGCCCTGCCTGCTTTCTGCAACTTATTTGGACGGGATTTTTCTAAACAGAAGATGTAAGTTTTGATACGGTCCGGGGTCGGCAGTATGGGACATCCTTGTCCCGTACTGCCTAAAATGGCCATCCATGGCCATTTTCCCCTAGGTTACAGACTCTTCTGTTAAGAAAAATCACCATCCAAAACGATGCAAAAAACAGGCAGAGCCTCTCCGGATGCAGCGCTGACACCTAGGCTTTAGCCCAATGTCATTAACTTTGAACAGTAAGATACAAATACAGGAAATACAGAAAAAAATAAAAAAATAAAAAAAAGACTTGCAAAGTGTAATGAGATGCTGTATAATCCCGTCTTTAACACTTAAAGAAATGTAAAATGACGTAACCCCTTGATT
>CANDKY010000036.1 GCA_947385425.1 uncultured Lachnospiraceae bacterium
TAACTTATTAACTATATAGCTCTTGTGGCTATATCATTATTATACTAGGAGGATAATGCTATGAGGAAAGGGATAGGGATACTAATTCTGGTTACGGCAGCAGTTGGAGGGTGCCTGTTTGGGTGCGGCGGAGATGCCCCGGCTGGGGAAATGCAGGAAGGGGCCAAGGAAACGGAAGAGGCAACCACTGGGGAAATGCAGGAAGGAGAGGAGGAAACAGCGGAACTGTCTGCAGAGGGAGGCAGGGAAAGTAAGGAGGAAGATATTAATACAAAAGAGGATAACAAAATAGAACAGGCTCCAAGTATTGAGTTACCGGATGGATTTGTAGTAATGAAGGAGAAGCAGTTGGAAAAATTGCGAGATATCGATGGATTAACTGCTGTAATTGATGATGCATTGGAAAGCATAGGAGTACAGGAAATAGTGGATACTGTTTATGGGAATTATGATGCAATAGCAACAGACATAATTTTTGTTGATATGTATGTAATAACAGAATCACGAAAACTTGTTATGAGAAATAATTTTCTTGAAGGGAGATGGGATGTTGTATACATAAGTGATGCGGAATCCGGGAATATGTATTATCCGATAACTGGAAAAAATGCATATGATTATATTAATGGGGAACGTATTCATCCAGAACAAACTGAAGAAGAGTCGGAGAAAAATCAGGAGGAATCAGAAAATAAATATGAGGAAAATAGTAAGCTTGAATTCAAGGTAAGTGAGCTTATTTTTAACGGTGAACCCATAACAGATGTTGCTATGCGGGATATGACGGAGAACGATTACATAAAGGATGTGTATATCGAAGTTGATGAAGGAAAAAAAGAAATTGATATTGTTGTCCAGGTTCCTTCAGGAACAGATGAAGATACTGCAAAAATGGCAGGGGAGGATGTTGCCAGATATTTAGCGGCGTGTGCATCATGGGTCAACGAACACTATAAAATTCCCGGGAGCGATGATATAGGGGGCATATATGATACATATAATTTGTTAATCTATGTCGATGATGGGCTTCATAATTATGACATATACGGGGCTAAGGTAACGACTTCCAAAAAAATTACATGGCGGGATGCATAAGTATGATATAAAGAGGGTGTTATGCCCTCTTTTTTTGGGGAAAACGAAAAATTGTGTTGATTATTTTTTTTTAAATATGTATTGACATTTATGTGTGTACAGTATTATATTTATAGTGTGTACAGAAAGTGAGGTGAAAATAAGTGTCGCCACGTACAGGTAGGCCTAAAACAGATAATCCAATGAGTGAAAGACTACACATCAGAATTAGTCCACAAGAAAAAGAAGAAATTATGAAATTTGCTTCGGAATATGGATATACGCTTCTTGAACTTATTAGGATTGGAATTGAAAAGGTCAAAGATAAAAAGAAAGAGTAGTTGTCAACCGACCAAAGTTATCCAACTACTCTCGCCACAAGAGATAACTCCTGTATGAAATATATTAGCATACAAGGGTATCTTTTGCAAACAAAAATTTAGCAGGAGGTATTTTTTATGTCTAGAATTGAACAGGTGCTCACTTCTTTGGAGGTGGCACAGATGGTTGGGAAAGACCACTCAAAATTATTAAGGGATATTCGAAATTATGTTTCGCAATTGGGAGAGGCCAAAATTGGATTTACCGATTTCTTTACGGAATCGTCATATGTAACAGAACAAAATAAAACGATGCCTTGTTATCTCATTACAAAGAAAGGATGCGAATTTATTGCCCACAAGCTGACTGGAAAAAAAGCAACGGAGTTTACAGCCACATACATAAACCGTTTCCACGAAATGGAAAATGTGCTGGAAACCCAAACAGCCCCCGCTGCTATTCAGCAGTTTATGGAACGCCAGCAGAGTTTTATGGAAGAATTCCAGCGGAGCCTTATGGAAGAACTTGTTAAGATGAACCGCTCCATGTCGGACAAGCTGGCCGCGCTGGAATCCAAAAGCAGGGAACCTCTTGGCATTGCAGTAAACCCGGGGGCAAAGCCTTTCATGGTAGCAGAGAATGAAAATGCAACCAGGAAGAAGAACCTGAACAGGCTGGTCGCACAGATGGCAAAAGCCTGTGGGTGGACTAAGAGCTTCGCGTTGCACAGGCTGTATAAGACCTTGGAGGAAGTCCTTGACATCAGCATTGATGATTTCGTGGAGCTTTATAGAGAAGAAATACAGGAGGATGTGTGTCATGTTTGATAACCTGAGCAATGATGCGCAGTATGAACTGCTTGGGTATGCAAAAAGATGTATATTTGGAGCCGGGCGGGATATAAGTTTGAGGGATCGGTTCTGGGCTGTCCTGGAAAAAGGTGGGAGCCGTGATGGCTCTTGGAATGATATTGAGGAATTTGCGGATGAGTTGATATGCCGGGAGAATATTTATAAAGGCCGTCCGGAGCATGTGAGAAAGGAGACACAATGAAATTTTAGGGTCAGGGAAACCGCTGGCAGGGATGGAAAGTAAATTTTTGCAGGGGATTTTTTGAACGTTCAAGCAATCCTCCATCTCAAAAAAGTTTCCATTGACATCCGACTATAAATGTGGCAAAATCGTATTTGTAAAATTCTAAATCAAACGTCGGGGAAGCCTTGTATCATAGGGCTTCCTTTTTTTGTGCAATATTTCCGGGGAAGGGGAGATGGAAGGTTAGGATGGCACTGGCTCCTCCAGAATAAAATTGGAGGAAATTTATGGATTGTATTTTAACTGAGCAGCCAGCCTGTATAGAAATAATGATGGGCATGGCGTTATATGTGGTGAAAGGGGATAAGGCTGTCCATTATGATTCCACCAAGGAGCAGGAGGGACATAATGCCGGATAGCGTTATCATGGCTCATGGTTTTCAAGAAGATGCAGAAGGAAATGAAAAAACATTAGTTCCTTCTGGATTATTTCTTATGGATGGAATTGAGGGTTTGCGTTCGCTTCCTAAATATTCGGTGGATATGCTTCTGGCAGATCCTCCATACGGCACGACATGCAATGATTGGGATGTGCGTTTGCCGCTCCCAGAATTGTGGGAAGCAGTGCGTTGGGCTGTCAAGCCGAATGGGGCGGTGCTATTTTTTGCCCAATGCCCCTATGATAAGATACTTGGGGCTTCTAACTTGAAGATGCTCCGTTATGAGTGGGTATGGATAAAAAACCGCGCAACGAGTTTCCTTAATGCGAACCGTGCACCGCTGAAAAAAACAGAGAATATTTTGGTTTTTTATCAAAAATTGCCTAATTACCAGCCACAATTTACTTTTGGAAAGCCTTACCAGAAAAGACGTTCACATGGTAGCAATAGTTCCAATTATGGGAAATATGTGAATATAATGTCCGGATCTAGCGATGGGAGGCGTTATCCGGGAAATGTGCTGGAATTTAAGGTTGTTACCCATAATATCCACCCAACACAAAAGCCAGTGGAACTATGTGAGTATCTTATTATGACATATACCCGGCCGGGCGAGGTGGTGGCAGATATCTGTGCAGGTTCTGGGACAACAGCTATTGCAGCCCTTAATACTGGGCGAAAATATATTTGTTTTGAAACATTGCCTTCTTTTGTAAGTTTGGCTGCAGAGAGGATAAAATGTGCACAGGAGGTTATAGCTGCAGGCGGGAAGGGGGTGTGAGTTTATCGGTAAATATAATGTGATATACGCAGACCCGCCTTGGCGGTATAACCGAAAGGATGTTAAAGGAGCGGCAGAAAGCCACTACCCTACGATGGATATAGACGCATTAATCTCATTGCCTGTGGCTGATTTGGCCGCTCCGGATTGTGTTCTTTTTATGTGGGCTACATTCCCACAGATGCCAACGGCCATACTGTTAATCAAGGAGTGGGGATTTCAATATAAATCTGTAGGTTTTGTTTGGCTAAAGAAGAATCGTAAAGCAGATAGCTGGTTTAAGGGTTGGGGTTTTGGACACGGGGCAATGCAGAAGTGTGCCTGCTGGCAACACGGGGGCATCCACGAAGGCAGGCTGCTAATGTCCATCAATTCATTATTTCACCTATTGAGGAACATAGCAAAAAGCCAGATGAGGCCCGAAGCAAAATTGTTGCATTGATGGGGGATGTTCCCAGGGTAGAGTTATTTGCGCGCCAGAGTACACCTGGTTGGGATGTATGGGGAAATGAAGTGGAATGTACTGTTGATAATTTTGGATTCCGTTTTTCTACATTTCAGACAGAAGGAAAATTATAACGAAGATTAAATGTTTTTACATATAATATTCGTGAGATAACCAGCAGGAAGAGCATGCCCTTCCTGCTGGTTTTTTAAAACAATACAATTAGCGAGGTGGTGGTAATGGCAAGGGCAAGGAGCCCGGACAGCATTGAGGCAGAAAAGCTATACCACGAAGGGATGAAATTGGTTGATATAGCAAAGAAAATCGGAGTCCCGGATGGAACTGTCCGCAGGTGGAAATCAACACAGAAGTGGGATGGGGAAAAATGCGAACAGGGCAAAAAAAAAGAAAACGAACGCTCGGGTAAAAAGAAAGCGAGCGTTCGGAAATCCAAAGGGGCACCTAAAGGGAATAAAAATGCTGTTGGCCATGCCCCATCCGTACCAAAGAAGAATAAAAATGCTGAGAAGCATGGGGCGTACGCTAAATTTTATTGGGATACCCTAAATGAGGATGAAATAGAACTTATGAATGATATTCCAATGGGCGAAGAATTTGTTTTGCAGCAGCAGATTGCCATGTATACAATCAGGGAAAGGCGTTTGATGCATCAAATTGAAGAATTTAAAAGCAGTTCTCAGAAGGGGTTGTATGCGAAAGGGGTAAAAAAGAAGAAGCATGCTGTATATGATGAGGAAGGGAAAGCGGTTAATGAGTATGAAGACACAGTTACCGATACAGAGAATGCCATAAAGGGTATAATAGCGTTGGAGGCAGAATTGACAAAAATGCAGAGGGCTAAAAACAAAAGCATAGACTCGTTGATTAAACTACGCGCAATTAATGAACGTTATGATGACCTGTTGAATGGATGGAAAGCAAAAGCCGCTGCAGAGGCTAAGCCAGGGGAGGATGAAGAAGTGGAGGAGGTTCAGATTTATATCCCCCATAATGGCCGTGATGAGATATGAAAAAGGTATTAAGGCCACAGGAGGGGCCGCAGGAAGTATTCCTATGCACACCGGCAGATATTGCAATATATGGAGGAGCTGCCGGGGGAGGTAAGACATTTGCATTGCTGCTGGAAGCACTTAGGCATTCAGCAAATCCAGGATTTGGTGCTGTTATTTTCAGAAGGCAATCTATCCAGATCACACAGGAAGGAGGACTATGGGATTCCAGTTTTGAGGTATATGGGGGTATCAAAGGGGCTCTGCCAAAGACATCCCCCCGCAGGCATTGGAGATTCCGGTCAGGTGCGAGGGTTAATTTTGCGCATATAGATGGAGACAGGGATTTGTCAAAGTGGCAAGGAAGCCAGATAGCCATGATTGGATATGATGAACTGACGCATTTTACTAAGCGCCAGTTTTTTTATATGCTTTCCCGTAACCGAACTAGTTGTGGTGTAAGGCCGTATATCCGTGCGACATGTAATCCAGATGCGGATAGTTGGGTTGCGGAATTTATATCGTGGTGGATAGACCCTAATACAGGATATCCAATTCCGGAACGGAGCGGAAAAATCCGGTATATGGTAAGGCTGAATGAGGAAATCCGGTGGGCGGACACAAAAGAAGAACTTATTGCAGATGGAATTGATGCTGGGGACATAAAAAGTGTTACTTTTATTGCATCTACGATTGAGGATAATAAAATACTTTTGCATAATGACCCTGGTTATTTGGCTAACCTTAAAGCACTGCCTTTGGTAGAGAGGGAACGGCTGCTGAAAGGCAACTGGAAAATTAAGCCTGCAGCGGGCCTGATGTTCAAGAGGACAAAAGTAAACCTGCTAGAGGACCTGCCCACAGATGTTATTTTATGGGCAAGGGGATGGGATTTGGCAGCAACGTCGGAGGATGAGGATGGAAACCCGGCATATACGGCAAGCGTGCTGATAGGTAAAAGGAAAAATGGAAGGTATATTGTGGCCGATGTGATAAACAAGCGGTACAGTTCTTCCGAAGTCAGGGAACTGATAAAAATTACTTGCCTGGCTGACAGAGCGAAGTATGGCAGGGTGGTGACAAGGCTCCCGCAGGATCCCGGGCAGGCAGGAAAGGCACAGGCGGAAAGCTTCTTAAAATTTTTATCCGGGTTTACTGTGAAGATACTTCCGGAGTCCGGGGATAAGGTTACAAGGGCGGAGCCGTTCTCGGCGCAGTGGCTTGGCCTGGAAGGCATGGACAAGGGGAATGTGGATGTATTAATTGCTGACTGGAATGAGATGTATTTCAACCAGATGGAGAGCTTTCCGCAGTCGGCCTTTAAAGATATGGTGGATGCAAGCAGTTCTGCATTTAACGAGGTGGAGAGTGGGGCAATATATTCAGCGCCGCCGGAGGACAGCAGTTTAGGGAAGAGCAGTTATTGGAGAAGGTGAGGTGAGAACAGGTGGCTAAAAGCGGAGAAATCGGCCGAATAGGGCAACGGCGGTATGGCGGGATAATCTATGAAGAATTCCTGCATGAACTCAGGGGCATGCGCGGAATTGAAGCTTACAGGGAAATGTCGGAGAATGATGATATAGTCGGCGCCATCCTGTTTGCCATTGAAATGCTGGTCAGGCAGTGTGACTGGACCGTGGAGCCTGCCGGGGGCACCGCAAAAGATAAAGAAGCGGCGGAGTTTGTGGAAAGCTGCATGGGGGATATGCAGGACACATGGATTGACACCATATCGGAGATCCTCTCTTTCCTTACTTACGGCTGGAGTTTCCATGAGATTGTATATAAAAGGCGGATGGGGCACACAAGGAACCCGCGGACAAAGAGCAGGTATGATGACGGCCTGATCGGGTGGAGGAAGCTGCCAATCAGGGCGCAGGAGACCCTTTACCAGTGGGAGTATGACAATGAGGACAACCTGCTTGGCATGACGCAACAGCCGCCACCGGATTACGGGATTTTGACAATCCCGGTGGAAAAGGCGCTGCTGTTCCGGACAAAAAGCCGGAAGAACAACCCGGAGGGGCGCAGCATCCTCCGGAATGCATATCGTTCCTGGTATTTCAAACGGCGCATCCAGGAGATAGAAGGGATCGGCATTGAACGGGATCTGGCAGGGCTCCCGGTAATTTATGGGCCGACAGACCTTGATTTATGGAATAAAGCGGATCCGAATGCGGCCCGTATTTTATCAGGGCTGGAAGATATGGTAAGGAACATCCGCAGAGATGAGATGGAGGGTGCCGTCCTTCCTTCCGGCTTTAAACTGGAACTGCTCAGTACCGGCGGGGCAAGGCAGTTTGACACCAATGCCATTATAAACAGGTATGACACCAGGATTGCCATGACGGTGCTGGCGGATTTTATTTTCCTCGGGCATGACCAGACCGGGAGCTGGGCACTGAGTTCGGATAAAACGGAACTGTTTGCTGTGGCCATAGGCGCTTTCCTGGACATTATTTGTGAGACGTTCAACAGCCAGGGTATCCCGTCCCTGATTGATATAAACGGGCAGCATTTTGCAGGGATCACAGATTATCCGAAAATGACGCACGGGGACATAGAGGATGCAGACATCACGAAAGTAGCAGCATTTATCAAAGACATGACCGGAATAGGCGTCCTGATACCGGATGATGGGCTTGAGGATTACATCCGGCGTGTCGGGCATCTTCCGGAAAGGACTGCCGAAGCAGGGGCAAGGCGTACATCCCCTGCTAGGCAGGAGCAGCAGGAGCAGAACCAGCCGCCGGAACCGGAAACGGCAGCAGGCGGGAAAACAGATGAAAAAGAGGAAGATATCCAGGAAAAAGAAATGGAAGCTGCAAAAAAACGGCTGGGGAGGGCATAGCATATGGCAATCCTGATGCTGCCCGCAAAAAGGGTAAAAAAAGCAAGGACGTATAACGGCGCGGAAGTGCTTAAGCGCCTGCAGTCGTTCCTGGATAATAATACGGAAAATTTAGTACAGATACTGTGCGGTTTCTGGCAGGATCAGCAGTACGCCATAAGCTACCAAGAACTTCGGGAGGCAGTGAAGCAGGGATACCTTGACGAGGCTGTTTTCCAGCAGTGGTCGCAGGACTATGCCCATCTGGTGGCCACGGAGATAAGCAGGGCATGGATGGATGCCATAGTGGCAGGGCCATCGGGGCAGCCGGTACTGGACGGCTCTCCGTTTGTGTATGATACGCAGACACCTGGCATTTTAAGCTGGATCAGCGAACATGGGGCAGAATTTGTTACGTCTGTTACCCAGGATCAGAAAGACGCCATAGCAGCCCTGCTGGTGAAAAGGATGAAAGACGGGCATACTGTGGATGAGCTGTCCAGGCTTATCCGTCCATGTATCGGATTAACGGAAGGGCAGACAAAGGCAACAGCAAATTATTATGACAGCATCGTGGAAAACCTGAAAAAAGAGCATCCGCGGATGAAGCAGGAAAGCATCCGGAAAAAAGCACAGGATGCGGCGCTGAAGTATGCGGAGAAGCAGCACAGGTACCGGGCGCTGACGATTGCACAGACAGAACTGGCTTTTGCTTATAACCGTGGGGCGGATGAGAGCGTCCGGCAGGCACAGGCGCAGGGGCTGATGGGCGAGTTGCGGAAGCGGTGGTGCTCTTCCGGCGATATGTCGGTATGTGATATGTGTGATGCGCTGGACGGTACGGAAATAGGCATGGACGAAGAGTTTGGCTTCAAAGGAAGAGTACTTTTCCGTGGGCATAAGCTGCTCCCGCCGGCCCATCCGAGGTGTGCATGCGCAGTTGAATACATAGAAGTCAGCCCGCCGGAATTTTAAGGGGGTATAGGATGAAAAAGTTTTCCGAATTGATAGGGAAAACGTCCGGTAAACAGGAAAAGCCGGAGGAAGTATTAAAAGGGCGTTTTAAGATTGCGAAATCAGACGATGAAAGGAGGCTCGCCTTTGGATGGGCGAGCGTCTCCATGCGTATAGGCGGGGAAGTCATTGAGGACTGGCAGGGGGACATCATAGAGCCGAAAGAACTGGAAGAGGCAGTTTATGAGTATGTGAGGCTGTACGGGGAAGGCGGGGAGATGCATGAGCGGGGCGGGGTGGCTGTCCTGGTGGAAAGCGTTGTCTTTACGGAGGAAAAAATGCAGGCCATAGGGATCCCGCCGGGAACGCTCCCTGTCGGCTGGTGGATTGGCTTTAAAGTACTGGATGAAGACGTATGGAAAAAGGTTAAAGACGGTACTTATCTTATGTTTTCGATCGAAGGAGAAGCAATGAGGGAGGAAGTGGATGAGGAATAAAGGAAGGAGGAGGAACAGTGGCAACAAGGCTTAAAAACCTTATAATCCGGAAAGTGGATTTTGTGGACGAAGGGGCAAACCCGGATGCACATATCGGGATGGTGAAGCGGAGGGGAGGGGCAGGGAGACAGGATGGGGGTGAAAGCCCGAAAGGGAACGGGAATGTATTGAAAAAGCTATTCGGCTTTATTGGGAAGGCAGCAGGCATGGCACCGGAGGAAATTAACAGCACTATGGAAGAAATCCTGAAGGGGGATTCTTTCAGTTTTGATGACAGGCTGAACGCAGTAAAGAACCAGAAAATAGTAGATGAAATCTGGGATACATGCTATGCCCTGCAGGCTGCCCTCTGCTCAATCGTGAATGACGGGGATCTGGACAGTGCAGGGTCAGAAATGGCCATGAAGGAAAGCCTGGATGAGTTTTACTCAGTGGTGCAGGAGGCTGTTGCCAACTGGTCCGGGGGGAATGTAGCCAGCATCATCAGAAAAACGGACGGCCTGTCGGAGCCGGAACTGGAAGTTATGAAGTCTGCCGTGGAAAGGATGAGTGCGGAAATTGAAAAAGCCGCCGGAAAAGCCCCGGAAAAGGAGGAAGCGGAAAGCAGCAGAAAGGATGAAGAAGGCCAGGAAGGAGATGGAGAAGAGATGGGATTGAAAATTGATAAAAGTAAACTGACAGAGGCGGAGAAAGCTTTTCTGGAAAGCATTGAAAAACGCTATGGAATGGAAGAAGGCGCGGGACAGCCGGCAGGAGGGGCAGGCACCCCGGCAGTGAATGTTCCTGTTGTACAGCCGCTGGCAGCGCAGCCACCGGCGGGGACGGTGATAGGGAAGTCCGTGGAACTTCCGGCACAGCAGCAGGAAATGCCCGCAGTACAGCAGGCAGACAGTGCGGAGGATGTATATAAGGGGCTGCACCCAGCAGTAAAGGCGGAACTGGAAGGGCTGAAAAAATTCCGTGAAGCTGCAGAGGAAAGGGAGATTGCCGCCATAGCAAAAAAATATGAAATTATCGGCAAGAAAAGCGAGGAACTTGTGCCCCTGCTGAAAAGCCTCCGGGCGGCAGGCGGGACGGCATACAATGACATGATCGCCCTGCTGGACCAGACAGTAGATGCGGTTGAAAAATCCGGGATGTTTTCAGAGATTGGGAAATCCGGGCATGGATCTGATGAAGCAGGGGCAGCCGAGGCGAAAGTTGAGGCCATTGCGAAGGGGTATATGGAAAAGGATCCTTCCCTGGATTATGCTTCCGCAATGGCGAAAGCATGGGAGGACAACCCGGCGCTGATGGATGAATACGAAGCTGAGGCAGGGTTCTGAGAAAGGAGGGCAGAAAGGTGGCAAATAGGAATTTTCACGGAGTGCAGATCAACCAGAGTGTGACCATCACGGAGAAAGCCGGGGCTGACATTGAGGATGTGAGGAACCGGATTATGGCATATGATAAGGACGGCAATGTTATCCTGGCAGCGGACGGTTCCGTAATACCGGCAGGGATTGCGCTGGTTGAGGCCGGGATCAATGACATTTCCGGCGCAGAGTCCGGCAAGGTATATGCCGGCGATGATGTAGATATCCAGATTAAGGACATTGGCTATGTCCTGGCCGGGGGGGATATTGCCAAAGGCAATGAAGTCACGGCATCCGGAGGCATGGCAGTTAAAGCGGAATCCGGTAACTATGTAGTGGGTATTGCCATGTCAGCAGTAGAAAAAGACGAGTACTGCAGGATACAGATATCCAGGTACCAGAAAGCTTAGAACAGGAGGTATAGAAGAATGGCTAAAAGAACAGCAGCAGGCATCCAGGCTGACATTGCCAAGGGTGCTTTCAGGCCGCATACGGCGCTGTCCAACATGGCGCTGGCATATTACCAGAGTGACGCAAAGAGCTTTGCAAAGACAGTTTTCCCGATCTGCCAGGTTTCGCTGTCCTCTGACAATTATTATGTTTTTGACAAGGAGGACTTGCTCCGTGACAACTGGCAAAGGAAACCGGCATACGGCAAGGTTGACCCGGCAGTGCTCTCCGAGCATACGGAAACCTATGCCTGTGTGGTAGACCAGATGATTATGGGCATTGACCAGATACGGCAGACAGACCTTAACAGGAGGATGGGGCCGAGGACGGCAGACCCTAAACAGCAGAGGACGAGGGCCATGGCCGGGCAGGCGAATATCCACCAGGACGCATGGTTTGCCCGCAGCTTTTTTAAGAAAGGAGTATGGGGGCAGGAGTATACCGGCGTGGATTCCACCACGCCTGCATCCGGGCAGTTCATTAAGTTCAGCAACGCGAACTCAGACCCGATATCCTTTGTGGATGAAAAGAAAACGGAAATGGAAGAGGCTACCGGGCGCACGCCGAACAGGCTGGCGATGGGCGTCAATGTGTTTAATGCGTTAAAGAAGCATCCGGCAATCCTGGAAAGGGTAAAATATGGCGGTTCCACGGCGAACCCCGCATCCGTCACGCTGAATGTGCTGGCGCAGCTTTTTGAGCTTGACAGGATTACGGTCCAGAGGTCCATCATGAATAAGGCGGGGCTGGGGCAGGCGGCAAGGATGGAGTACATTGGCGATCCCAATGCTTTCCTGCTGGCTTATGCAACGGATTCACCCTCCATAGATGAGCCTTCCGCCGGATATATCTTTACATGGGATATGCTGGGGAATGGGAATATCCTCCCTATCCTGAATTACTTGGGGGAAAACGGCACACATTCCGAATATATTGAGGGCCTTATGGCGGCGGACATGAAAAAGACGGCGGACGACCTGGCCATGTTTTTTGCAGAGGCAGTATAAGGGGGGATGTATTATGAGGCTGGTTGCAAATAAGCCCTGTAGTTTCGGCGGCAGGAAGTTTTATATCGGTGAGGAAATACCGGGAAACCTTGTAGCGGATGCCAGGCTGCAGGAAAAGATGGGGGTAATTACCATTGTTAAGGATGGTACAGGGGAACCGGGCGAACAGTCCGGCACCCTCTTTACCCTGGAACAGGTGGAAAAAATGATTGAAGAAGCGGTTGATGAGGCGGTAAACAATACAGTTTCGGAAATGGGGCAGATAAATAAGGGGTTACAGGAAGCAGCGGGCACATTACAGACGGGTATACTGCAGGGGGATGGCTTCCTTCCTGAGAATACTGTGGTTATTCCGGTAAAAGGAGATTCCAACGGGGATAGTGAGCAGCAGACGGCAGTCCCGGCAGACCCGGAGGAAATCCGGCAGGTGTTTGCCATCATGCAGATGAATGCCCCGGATGGGGCCGCGGCCATAGCAGGGGTAAAATCCGAAAATGTGCTGATACTCCTCCATGCGGCGGACAGCCGTAAAACAATCAAAGATGCGGCCAGAAAGCAGGCAGACAACATATTCCACGCCCAAAGCGGTACAAACGAACCTACAGGCTGTAACGTAACCACAGGCGCCAATATGGAAGGGGCTGGTACCTGATGGCAAAAGGGACATATACCTATGACCCGGGAAAACTGAAAGAGGGTGGGAAGGACCTCATGCGGTTTGAACTTGGGGATACAATGGTGGAGGGCGGCCCCGATACTACAGCCCTGGCGGATGAGGAAATACAGGCGGTTTTGGATAAATACCCGGAAGCGTGGAAACGTGCGAAGCTTATGCTGCTGGAAAGCATCTTCCGGCGGTTTTCCTATGAGGCGGATACAAAGACGGGTCCGCTTTCGCTGTCCCTGAAAGGCCGGGCGGAATTGTGGCAGAAGGAGTATGAAAAGCTGAAAAAAGAAGTGTCCGTGGAGTCCTGCAGCATACCGGGGACGGTGGATGGCGGGACTGTAAGGCCCCCTTATTTTTATTCCGGGATGCAGGGGAACCCACGGGCATATGGGAGGGGCAATGGTAAACGCAAACTTTATGTACCTTAGGCCGGGGAACCTGTACAAAAATTTTATCATTGAGAGGAATGTGCAGGGCGTTTCCGAAAGCGGGAGGCCGTCAAACAACTATACGGGAGACGGTACGGAGACACTGAAAGGATGCCTGGCGGAAGCCTCCCCGGAAACAAAGGAAAGGTGGGGGCAGCTGGGACATGCAGTATCGCACACGGTTGTACAGACCGGGAGGCCGAAAGCAAAGGCCGGGGATCGGCTGGTGATGGGTTCCCGGCATTTTCATGTGGAAGGCCTGGACGATGCCGGGAGTTTGGGGGTTGTTGTTATGTATTATGTTTCGGAGCAGTATTTTGTATGAAAGGGGATGGAGGGTTGGGCAGAGATGTATCGTCCCAGGTAAGGATTTGTGTTGAGAGATGTGTGAGAAAGATAAACAGGCAGACACTTTCAAGGGCAAGGAGGGCAGCAAACGCGCTGAGGAATGCAGAACTGAAAGTCCTAAAAGGGCAACGGAGTGGAAAAATTTACAGGAAGCCATTTTCCCGGGCAACATACAGGGCTTCGGCCCCTGGTGAAGCACCAGCAAGAAGGACGGGCGCATTGAGGCTGTCTTTTGTGCCGTATGTGGAGAGTTACGGGGACAGGGATTGTACAATCAAGGCAGGTATTGAAAGCGGTATGGATTATGCAGAAATTCTGGAAAAAGGATCGGGGCGCATGGCTCCAAGGCCATACCGGGAACCTATCCTTGAAAAAGCAAAACCGGAAATAGAACGTATTTTTAAGGAGCCATATAAGTTATAGGGGGCAGGAATGGAACTGTTTTTGGAAAAATGCAAAGGTGTCTTTAATACCGGGATAAAAAAAGGTACATTGATCTGGGCAAAGAAGGATGGGTGGGATGCAGGAATCCCGGGTTTCGTTTCCTCCGTATCGGAGGACAGGCTGGTGGTAATGTTCCATCCAGATGTCAGCAATGTGGTAAACCACTATATAGTTCCTGCAGAAGAGGTTGCAGAAAACAGGTGGCAGGTCAGATGGTCAGAAGATCTGGCGGAAATAAATGAATTGGTCATGGATGGAGGTGGTGACAGTGAAGCTGGAGGGACTTATACGGAAGAGGCTGCTGGAAAGCCGGGAATTGACCGGGATGCTGGCTGAGTATTGCGGCACACCGGCTGTTTTCTTCGGGGATGCACCAGACGATAACCAGGACGGGTGGCCACACGGGCAGAGCATGCCACGGATATCTTTCACTTATGATACCCTGGCGGATAAAGAGAGGAAAAGCGCAGGGTCGCTATATGTCAGTATATATTGTGTAAACAACGCATCCGGCAGGACGGCCTTTCCGGAAGACATTGCGCCATTGGTGATAAAATTATTGAAGGATGTTATTTTCAGCCCCGATGATTTCGGGGTTTTTTACTGTGCATGGAACCGGACGGAGCAGTTTTCCCTTAAAGAGACAAAAAGCACAAGCGCGGCCTATACCAATAACCTGGTTGTGGGGTGCGATATTACTTTTGATATTCTAGAATATCCGGTACAGACCAGTACGGACCCGGATCCCGTCATGGCGTTAAACCAGTATATAGCGGATGCAGTGCCGGAAGCAGTTATACTTCATCACCATGAAATTGATGATTTTATTGAGACATCCGGCCGGAAACCGGTGGTATATGTCCGGAATGCAGGATACAGGCTGGACAGGCAGACAAATACAGTCTGCTGGATGAAAGGCGCCTTGTATATCCACCTGCTCTGCCCGGAAAGCAGTGTAAGGATGCAGGTGGTAACGGCGCTGGCAAACAGAATAGCCCTTGACGGGGAGATAATTATGCTGGATGGCTCCCCCATGTTTGTTAACGCCATTGAGGGGAATAATTCCGCTGACTATATGGCGGAAGGGCAGATGAAGCTGGAAACTATGTATGGGATACTAAGGACAGTAGGTGTTGGCACGGCCCTGAAGGGCACCATAGTATCAGAGGAAAGGGGGCAATAAAGTGGCAAAAGCGACAGCTGAGGCAGGCGGGCCGGCAATAGTGCCGCCTGCTGGGAAGAAGAAAGCAGTGGAAAGCAAATATCCGTCCACCGAGCTTGCGAAAGCAGCCGGGACGGACAGCAGCTTATTCGGGGCGGGTGTCACGCCTGACATTGTGACGGCTGCTTTTTTTGTTGCCGGGAAACATGAGGCTACGAAGCAGGAAGCAAAGGAAATCGTGAGGGAATTTTTGAAAGGGGGCAGGAAATAGGTGGGTACGTTTCGCAAAGGTGAGGTTAAAATCCGGCCGGGTGTGTACCACAGGTATGAGAATTCCGGCGGGAGCCGGGTGGCCGAAGCCAGGAATGGCATAGGGGCCGGGCTGATCAGGGCGAAGTGGGGGCCGTTAAACAAAGCGGTGGAAATGGATGCCGTGTCAGACGTCAACGCAGTGTTTGGCTCCGGGATGACAGAGGATTTAATCACGGAGATGTTTGACGGCGGGATATCGTCCGGGAAGTTTGTCAGGATAGGGAGCGGCGGGAGCGCGCCATCCATCGTGCTTAAGACGGAGGATGATACGGATGCGGTCACAGTCACAGGGGCATATGTCGGGAGCCGCCCGTTTTCCGTATCCGTGAGGGAGTCCATCACGGGGGGAAATAAAGAATTTACCATCTATGAAGGCGCTGTGGCCGTTATCAGCGTAAATTTTGCAATCGCAGAGGATGAGGTTGCAGGGCTGGTGGAAGCCATCAACGGGGCGACGAAGGAATTCGGGGCGAAAGCAGCGGCAGGGGCATCCGGAAAGATTGCTATTATTGCCCAAGAGGCTATGACGGGAGGTATGGATCCGGACGTGGATACAACAGACTACAGCAGGGGGCTTTCCGTCCTGGAGGCAGCAGCTTTTAACTGCCTGGCGGTGGATTCTGACGACGTGGCGGTCCATGCGCTGGTAAATGCCTTTTTGACAAGGACATATACGGCTGGGGCCTACCCAATGGCATGCGTGGCTGAAAATAAGGATATTGACTTGGATACAAGGATAAGCCATGCGGCTGCTTATAACAATGAAATGATGCATGTGGTGTTAAACCCGGCCTACAGCGTCGGCGGGAAACTGGCGGAAGGGTACCGGTTGGCAGCACGTATTGCCGGGATGATTGCTTCCGTGGCATCCAATGCCAGCCTGACGCACCGGATTGTTTCCGGCTATGAGGCAGTGGCGGAACCGCTGACAAACACACAGATCGAAAAGGCACTGAAAAATGGATGCATTGTCCTAACGGAAAATGCAGGCTCCCAGGTGTGGATCGAACAGGGGATTAACACCCTGGTTACACCCGGCGCGGAGCAGGATGAAGGGTTCAAGAAAATCCGCAGGGTAAAGACCAGGTTTGAACTGATGCAGCGGATTGACGATACCCTGGAAGTCCTGATCGGGAAGGTGAACAATGATACAGACGGGAGGGCAGCTCTGATTGCTTCCGCACAGGCTGTAATAGACCTGATGGCAAGCGAAGGCAAGCTGATCCCGGGCGGAACGTTCGGGGAGGACCCGAAGCAGGTATCAGAGGGGGACTATGCATATTTCATTATTGCCGTGGATGATATAGACAGCATTGAAAAAGTCTACCTGGATTATCAGTTCAGGTTCAGCCAAACATCATAGGAGGTGAAGCGGGATGTCAGTATTAAACACACAAAGATACCGTGACACGAGGAACGTGCTCACCGGCAAGGACGGCGCTTTTTTTGATGATGAAGGGAACATGCTTGCCACTGTGGAGAGCTACAACGTGCAGGTAAGCAACAACAACGGGAATTACCAGCCTTTGGGGGCCATGCAGGAGATGGATATACCCCAGACCTTTAAAGTGACGCTTATAGTGACGGCGGTTGTCATTGAAAGTGATAAGTTTATCCAGGAGTACCTGGATGCGCTTGACCAGGACACGCTCCCGCACTGGAATTTCCAGGGGATGATCCGGGGGAGGAACGGCTCCGAAGAGCGTATGAATTTCCGGGACTGTGTGCCTTCCGGGACGGTCGACCTGCAGAACCTTACGGTCGGAGATATCATAAGGCGGAACTGGAATTTAACGGTGAACCAGCCGCCTAAGCTGCAGTCGCTCTTGACAGCCGCATGATCGGGGAATTAAATAGTAAACAATGGTAAGGAGACAGCCGCAGGGCTGTCTCTTTTTTTAATCCAGGAGGGAAAGGTTATGGATAAGAAAAATATAGGAAGCATGGATGAAGCGCAGGAGGGAATGTACCTGACAGAGGAAGAAGAGAAAGAAGAAAGGAAGGAATTTTATCTCCGTAATGAGGCAGATATCCTGGAAGGGCTGCTGAAGACGGCATCCTATAAAAATGATGAAACGGAAACACACAGGATTGAGATTGCAAGGAATGGCGTTGTCACACTGTGTTTCCGTATCCATCCGTTATCGGAAGATGATTTTATCAAATGCCGTAAGGCCCATACAAAATATAAAAAGAACCGACAGGCAGGAGGCGTGAAAGTTGCGGACGATGTGGATGCCTCCGCATATAGGAGTTCCGTGATTTATGAGGCCACCGTGGAAGAGGACAGGAAGAAAATCTGGGACAATAAGGCCGCCTGGGATAAGCTGGATGTCCTTTCCGGGTACCAGTTAATCGAAAAGGTGCTGAAAGGCGGGGAGAAGGATGCCGTGTATGAAAAAGTTGAGGAAATCAGCGGGTACGGGACTGTGGAGGAAGTGGCAAAAAACTGATTGAGGCCGGAGGCATAGGTACGCTCCTGCATCAGATTTTCCAGCGGCACCATATCCCTCCGGATGAAGTGCTGACGAAGCCGCGCGGCGTACAGGCATTTATGCTCCACTCAATGCTTATTACGCTGGAAGCAGAGGAAAAAAGAAGGAACGGGGAGGAGGTGTGACCCATAGGGGAAACATTCCGTATTGACATGGATGTCAATGTTAAAGACAACACGGAACCGGGCCTGTCAAGGGCGGGAAAGAAGATAAGCTCTTTTGAAAAGTCAATGAAAAGCGTGGAAGACCGCCTACGCAAGATGGGGAACACGAAGGTCAATATGGCGCTTGATGCCGTGGACAAAGCCTCCGCCGTGATAAAAAAGGTAAAAAGCAGCGTGAAAGACTTGGCAGGCAAAGCGTGGAAGGTTACGGTTGGCGTTAAGGATATGGCAAGCAGTGCCATAAAAGGCATACTGGGGCTGGCATCAAAAGCCGGGGAGGTTATGGGCATATCCTTCGGTATTACAGACAGCATAGACACTTTTAAGGGGTTTGAAGCCGCCATGTCGCAGGTAAAGGCCATAAGCGGGGCCACTGCAGAGCAGATGGATCTGCTGAATGCGAAAGCGAAGGAAATGGGGGCCACAACGAAGTTCACGGCCACGGAAGCAGGCGAGGCTTTTAATTATATGGCTATGGCCGGATGGGAAACCGGGGATATGCTGAACGGCATTGAAGGCATCCTGAACCTGGCCGCAGCGTCCGGGGAAAGCCTGGGGACAACTTCTGACATTGTGACGGACGCCCTGACTGCCTTCGGCCTGAAAGCAAGCGATGCAGGGCATTTTGCGGACGTCCTGGCGGTGGCATCATCCAGCGCAAATACGAATGTCAGCATGATGGGCGAGACGTTTAAGTATGTAGGCGCGGCATCCGGTGCCTTGGGATATTCCATTGAGGATGTCGCCCTTGGCATCGGCCTCATGGCAAATTCCGGCATAAAGGCATCCCAGGCGGGCACGGAGCTTAATTCCATCTTTACGCGGCTGTCTACGGACACCAACGGGGCGCGGAAGGCAATAGAAGCGCTGGGGGTAAGCTTTTACAGGTCTGACGGCTCTGCAAGGGCTTTTGGCGACGTCATGCTGGATTTGCGCGAAGCAACTAAGGAAATGACACAGGAAGAGAAAATGAACTTTGCAAACAAGGTGGCCGGCATGAGGGCGCAGGCAGGGCTGATAGCCATGCTGAATGCGACTACCGGGGATTACAATAAGCTGACACAGGCCATCAAAGCTTCCGATGGCGCGTCAAAGGATATGGCGGATACGATGCTGGATAACCTGGAAGGCTCTTTTACCTTGTTGCAAAGCGCGGTGGACGGCGCTAAAATGAATTTAGGGGAAAGGCTGTCCCCTTACCTGAGGCAATTTGCCGACTGGCTTACAAGCGTAATGCCGCAGGTGAATAAAGCCATTGACAGCATGATGGATTTTGTGGACGGAAAAATTGAAAATTTAAAAGGCCGGCTGGGGGAAATGACGGCGGGCATGGACTGGAAGAACGCCGATTTTTTTGGGAAAGTGAAGATTGCATGGGATACCATCATTGCAGAGCCGTTTTCCGAATGGTGGAATACATCCGGCAAGGCTATGATGGCAGAGAAAGCAGCCAGTATCGGGCAGGGCATAGGCGCGGCAATTTCCTCCGGGCTTATGGGGCTGCTGGGCATTGACATCGGCGGCGCAGCGGATGAGGGCGCAAGCATAGGCATGGCTTTTGGCAAAGGGCTGGCTTCCGGGTTTGACATCCAGGGGCTGAAATCCAAAGTCTGGGACGCCATAAAATCCCTTTTTTCCAATGCGGCGGATATCCTGCCGGGCGGCGATTCCGCGAAGCTCTCTTCATGGTTGTCAGCGGCACTGATAGCTAAGATGGGGAAAGGCGTGATTGGCGCCGGGTGGAAAGCGGCCGACATTGGGAAGAAAATAGCAGGGAGCAGTGTAATGGGCAGCTTCTCGCTTGCGGAAGATTTATCGGGAGCTGTTACGGCAAGTGGTGGTGGGATTCTTGGTTTATTGGGAAAAACCGGAATGGCATTGGGATCCGGCGCAACATCAAGCGCCGGGCTGGTTGCTGCAGGGGGCGGGGCCATAGCAGGCGGGGCAATTGGTGGCGCTGCTGTCATTTCCGGATTAAAAGATTTATCCATTGCCCTGAAAGAAAGGGAAGATGCGGAGAAATCTAATGCATATGGTGAATCCAGCGCATGGAAAATTGGCGGTGTTGGTGGCGGTGCGGCGGCCGGTGCAGCGATCGGCTCCTTTTTTGGTGGGATTGGCGCTGTGCCTGGTGCTTTGATTGGTGCGGGCATAGGAGGTATAGCCGGATGGATAAAAGGTAAGAAAGCGGTGGAAGAATATCAGGAGGCTGTAGACAAAGCAGCCTTGGCAGACCAGGAAGCGGCATTGAAAGCGGCCCTGGCAACGGAGCAGGCTAAATATGCGTCGCAGGAACTTAAGGATGCATTGGCCAACGGAGTATCCGATTCAGAGTTTGCCTACATGTTGCAGCAGATAGAGTCCCAAAACCTAAAATCACATTTTGGCGATATTACACTGTCACTGGAAGAGATAAAATCCCTGGCACAGAGCATCATGATACCTAAAGAAGCGGCCAGCAACCTGGATACTTTTGCATGGGCATCCCAAAGCGCGGAGAAAAGCCTGGGTAACCTGCAAAGTTCCCTTACTGCTATGGAAAAGCTGAACTGGCGGGCCGGCCTCGGCCTGGAACTGGATGAAACGGATATGGAGGCTTATAAGGCTGGGATTGATAACTTGATTGTAAGTGCAGAGCAGTACCTTGATTCAAAGCATTTTGAGGCAGGCATGGCGTTGAATATACTGGTAGACGAGGGTGATCCATCCGGTATAATTGCAGGGGTGGATGCTATGTATGAAAAGCTCCAGGGCGAATTAAATTCTGCCGGGGAGGAACTTACGGCGCAAGTGAATATTGCTTTGGAGGATGGCGTGATTGATGCGGATGAGCAGAAGATTATAGCGGAACTCCAACAGAAGGTACGGGAAATCACGGAAAGGGTAAGCAATGCGGAGCTGGATGCAAAGATGCAGGTACTCAATATGAAATACAGCGGTGCACAGCTTGATTATGATTCTTTTTCCAGCCTCCAACAGGAACTTGCCGCACAGGTGCAGGCATATACTGACCAGTACCAGGAGGCGCTTACGGTAGGGATTACTGCCCTAAACCTTGAACTGGATGACAATGCAATTTCCAATGAAGAGTATAATGCGGCGGTGCAGGAGCTGCAGAATAATTATCAGGCCAGCATAGAAGACATGCAGGTCAAAGTGGAAAGTTTCCAGTTGGATGCCATTGCAGGTGCCTATAGTGATGCCCTGGATGGCCTTCTGCCGGAAATGCAGGGAACAACAGCGGAGAAGCTTTCGGCAGGGCTGCATGATGCCATTGCTTCTGGCGTAGAAGCTGCTGACTGGAATGTAGACACGGTAAGGCAGTTCCTTGGCTTGGAAAACCTGCAGACAGAGGCGGCGGAAGAAATAGCGCAGCTTATGGGCATGGTAATGGAGACAGTACCAACGCAGATGGTAGATGCGATCCGGGAAACGGCAGAGCCAGCGGCCATCGGGGAGCCTGTCACGGAAATCCTGGATGAAGGGATTGCGGCAGGGGTGGAAAATATGGATGCGTCACAGGCCGGGCAGGCTATTGTGGACAAAGTAGGGGAATCCATTGTCCTTGCCGGCAACGAAGGGCTTGGCAGGGTGACAAAGGAGATGGTGGACGGCGCTTTCCGGGATATGGATTTTTCGGAAAGTGCCGAAGTAATGGTGGAGAACCTTGCAGGGAATATCGAGGCGGTTGACAGTTCTGCCATCCCGCAGGCAGTCGGGAACCAGGTAAACACCAGCCTAGAAGATTTGGATTTACTGCCTGCAGCGGAAAGCATTTTGGGAAATCTAACAGGCTCCTTGGCAGAGGCGGACTATACAGCCATAGGGGAAATGCTGCTGGGCGGGATGCTGGGATATTTTGAGGAAGCGGATTTTGCGGAACTCGGGATGATGCTTACCATGCATATCGCGGAAAGCCTTACAGCAGAAGAGAACCTTGTTATGCTGGAAACGGCAGCGCAGACGATGGCATCGGCAACGGACACATACTTAAATAATGAATTTAGCTTGAATGTTGGCAATGAGGCAGGCAATGAGGTTCCGGGGAATATTTCCCAAAGCCTGGACAGGAATAAGGAGAACGTGCATCCGGGGTGTGATGCGATTGTACTTGAGGTTGACTCATACCTGACAGGGCAGTTAAATTCCCTGACGGTAAATGCCTCGCCGACAGTTAATATTACACCAAATTATGTAGTAAGTGGTGCCATGCCGGATCTTACCGGTGGTTTGGGTGCTGCCGGGAAACATGCATCTGGCGGTGTGGTTTCCGGCAAGCAGTTATCATGGGTTGGTGAGGAAGGGCCGGAAATGATTATCCCCCTGGTGTCAGGCAGGAGGCCGAGGGCATTGGAACTTTACGAGAAAGCCGGGGAAATGCTTGGTGTGGATAAAAATGCGGATGGGGGCATTATCGGGCTGAATGAAAGTTCCGTCCCTGTACAGGTACCGGATGGCAGGGGTAAGAATAACGAAAACTCCGGAGAAAACCGGGTAGTTGTGGAAATGTCTGTTGCACCTAATATTACTATTTCTTCCGGCAGCGGTTCAGACGCGGAGGAAATCAGGAGGATGGTTGAACAGACGTTCAGGAACATGATGGAAGATGTCAGTGACGGGCTGTCAAGGAAGCTGGCCAGGCAGATGGCAAACATGGGAATGGTATAGGAGGTGGCACTTGGATTTTTACCTGACTGAGAAGTTAAGCGGGGGCGGCATAGCCCTTTCCATGCTGCCCGAACAGATTACACATAAGAGCAGCGCGTCTTTTGAGAGGTATAATATTATCAGCATGGGGCCGGCCGAAGTGCATAACGGGAATGAGCTGCAGACATTTTCCTGGAACGGGCAGTTCCCAGGGCGGGGAATGAAAGGGATGGCTTTTGTGAAGGAATGGCACTGGCAGCCCCCGGAACAGTTGGAGAGGATTATACGGGGCTGGGAAGAGTCCGGCTCCGTCCTTAATTTTATGGTTACAGGAACCAATATCAATTACGACGTGGTAATAAAGGATTTTGACATTATCCTGAAAGGGGTTAATTTCTGGGACTACAGCATCAGCCTGTCAGAGTTCCGGGAACTGAAAATTTATACGGTACAGGAGGCAGCAAACAGGGATAAGGCAGGGAAGCGGCGGAGCATGAGCAATATGGCGTATGCAAGGGAAAAGCAGGTATCATACACCGTAAAGCCAGGGGATACGCTGTGGGGCCTTGCCAGGAAGTACCTGGGGGACGGGGCGCAGTATACGGCTATTTACGATTTAAACCGGGATGTGATAGGGCAGGACCCGTCTATGCTGCACAGCGGAATGATCCTTATAATCCCGGTGTAGGGAGGCGGGATAAGTGGTTGATGTAAAGAGCATTGCATATACGACGGTCCTCGTCAGGGAGGATGGGGAGCAGATGGATTTGTCAGAAATCCTGGAAGATTTAGAAATCGAAGAGGGGGAAAACCAGTGGGCGGAACAGGCCCATTTTTTTGTGCCTAATATTAGGTACCGGGGGTGCTATATATCCAGCCTTGCAAAGCTAAACTGCATGGTGCTTGTTATGGCATCGGCAGGAGGGGATCCGGATGAGGTTTTCCGCGGGACAATTACTGATTGGGAAGTGGCAAGGCGGGACGATGAACACGGGTTTGATGTGTATGCGTATGACAATCTGTACTTTATGCAAAAAAATGAAGATAACCGCTATTTTTCGGAAGGGACGGGGACAAAGTCGGCCATAATGTCAATCATGGATGCCTGGGGAATACCGGTAGGGAGGTATGAGGGGCCGGATGTAAAACATGCAAAAACGCTTTTTAAGAACCGTTATATTTCGAAGATGGTGCAGGAACTGCTTGACGATGCGGTAAAAAAGGGCGCCCCGAAGTGCTGTATCAGGTCGGTTAAGGGGGCTGTGCATTTTGTCCCTAGGGGATCCAACCCAGATGTTTACTGTTTCACAGAGGAAGAAAATATTGAGGTGGCATCGGATTCCTACGGGATGAAGAATATCATCACGCGGGTGAAGATTGTAGGGAAAGAGGATTCGGAGGGAAGGGTGCCGATAGAAGCAGTCGTTGATGGGAGGACGGAGTTTGGCATCCACCAGAGGATATACAACCGTAGCGAGGACGATTCGCTGGATGAGGCGAAGTCGGCGGCAAATGACATCCTGAGGGAGAACGGGATGCCGGAACGTGTTTCCAAGATAGAAGCCCCGGACGTCCCTTCCATGCGGCGGTGGGATAAGGTATATATAGAAGCTGGGACATTGAAAGGATATTTTTGGGTGTCTTCCATCACGCACAGGTGCAGTTCCGGGAAGATGAAGCTGCGGGTGGTGCCGGAAGGGAAGGAAAGCAATGATGATTTGTCCAGCCTTCTGGGGAATGCCATAAACAGCAGTAAAAAGTCGGAACTGCTGATTGATTTTGGCAGCATACAGGATGATATGAGCCTCCGGACGAACACGTTCCCAGACCCGATACCGCAGGGGGATTATTCGGTGCTCAGGCAGCTTACGCTTGGGGAGACAGGGTCTGTTCTGACGCTGACAGCCTGTGACGGGATGCATATGCACGGGCCATCCGGCCCGCACGGGCATGGGCATTATAAGCCGTCAGGATTAAACGGTACGGGCGGAAGTGAGCCGCCGCCGATTGCTTTTGCGGCGGTAAAAGAAGAGGACATGGATAAACAGCCGAAAAACACGTTGATATCCAAAGCTGTCCAGCAGCTTTTTAACAAGGAGGCGGAGGCAGCGGAAGAGGCAGGGGGGACGTACACATGGCAGGATTTTATGGCGGGGCATCCAAAAGCGGTTGACCCGCAGTTCCTCCCTGAGGACGATGGGAGCCAGTACCCTGCAGGGAGCGGGAGCCCGGTGCATAAGCACCCGCAGGATGATGTAGGGAGCAGGCACAGGCACCCGGCGGATTCGCGGGAAGTGCATACACATGCAACGTCCCCGGAGTCAAACCATGTACACCAGGTCCTTATACCAGAATCCATGCGGTGGCTGCATCCGGGGGACCGTGTGGTGGTGGCGTGGGTGCAGAATGAAGCGATAGTCCTGGATATAGTAAAAAAGGCAAGCGTGATAGGCGGATAGGAGGCGGTATATATGGCAGGGCTGTTCCCGGTATTTGACGTACCGGAAGTTGTGGGGAAAGGAAAGGAGAGGCAGAAGTATAACCCTTCTGTGTATTTTGATTTTGAACTGGGGGATTTCCGGCGGGACGGGGCGCACCGTATGGCAGTGGCTGATGGGAAAGAGGCATATATGCAGTGGTGCAGGAAGATGGTGGAAACGGAACGTTTTTCCTGCCTTGCGTATGGTACGGATACCGGGGTTGAGATGCAGGATGCACTTGGCAGGGGTGACCATGGCGCTGTTGAGTCTGCCGTGGAAAGGACTATCACGGAAGCCCTGATGGCCAACCCGAAAACGGAGTATGTCAGGGAGTTTGAATTTGGCTGGTCCGGGGATGGCCTGGCAGTGTCTTTTACCGTCAAGGGGAAAGAATACGATGAACAGAAATTGAGGACGCTGGCAAAAGCGTAAAGGAGGGGTGTTGGGGATGGAAATTCCGGAATTTACCCTGCCTGACTGGCTGGAAAACTGTGATGCGGACACCATACTGCAGAGGATGATGGATAAGCTCCCGCCGGACATGGACAGGACGGAGGGAGGCTTCCCTTGGGATTTTACGGCGCCGGCTGCCTTGGAAGTGTCGGAACTGCTGCAGTTTTATATCCCGGAAACCTTAAAAACTATGCATCCCATGTGGGCGTATGGGAGATGGCTTGATTACCATGCACAGGGGGTTGGCACGGAAAGGAAAAAGGCAAACCCTGCATCCGGGGTGGTGAGGGTTTCCGGGGTTGCCGGGACGGCCATACCGGAAGGTTTCCGGTTTGCGGTTCCTACAGACGGGACAGTGCCAGCAGTAGAGTTTTATGCATCCTGCAGCTGCCAGATTGGGGTAGAAGGGTATGTGGACATTGAAGTGGTTGCTGTAGAGCCGGGAACCAGGGGGAATGTTGCGGCCGGGACGGTTGCAGTCATGCCGGAGCCGGTTTCCGGCATTAAAAGCATCAGCAATCCGGAAAGGATAACGGGAGGCACGGCAGAGGAAAACGATGAGAGTTTAAGGAAAAGGATACAGGAAATTAACAGTTCGGCAGGGATGTCTTTTGTCGGGTGCGTGGCGGACTACAGGAGGTGGGCAATGGAGGTTCCCGGTGTCGGTGATGTTTTTGTAATACCACAATGGGATCCAGACACGCCTAACAGCGTGAAGGTGGTCTGCATGGACTATAACGGGGAGCCTGCCAACGCGCATATCCTGCAGGCGGTTTACGACCATATCTACTCGGACAATGACAATGACCGTCTGTGTCCGATTGGTGCAATCCTAACAGTGGCGCCGCCTTCCCCGGTGGATATCAGTATTTCTGCAAGGGTCAGGATAGAGGTTGGGGAAGTAAGGGAAACAGTATACGGGAGGTTCCTGGAAAATTTGCGGAGGTATTATAATACCGCGAAAAATGAAAAAGTGGTCAAGTACTCCATGGTTGGCGCGATACTGGTAAACACGCCGGGGGTATATGACTATATGGATCTGGCCATCAACGATGCGGAAGGCAATATCCCGCTCGGGGATGATGAGTACCCGGTGACAAGGCTGGTGGAATGGAGGTGAGAAGGCCATGGGGACAGACCTGGACAATTTCCCGACTTCGGGCACGGCAAGGCGTATGATGTCAAGGATAACGCCGATATACGGGAAGTCATATGTGGCGAAGTGGATTTTTGAGGTGATGGGGTGTGAATTTGACGGCGTAAAGGGCAGGATGGATGAACTGAGGCTGCAGACATCCCCGGAAACGGCCACCTGGGGGCTGAAATACTGGGAGCAGCGTTACGGGATATACCCCGGGCCTGCATCGCTGGAAGAAAGGCGCAGGAGGGTCAGGGCAAAGCGCATTGCGCGGATGCCGATGAACCCGGAAAGGATGGCACGGATACTGTCTGCTGCTTACGGGTGCCCGGCAGGCGTGGAGGAAAACGTGGCTCCGTATACTTTCCGGGTGGGGCTGGAAAGGGATGGCACCATACCGCTGAACATTGTGGATCTGCTTGCGTTAATCCACGAAATCAAGCCAGCACACCAGACATGCCGGATCTGTTTTTCCATGGGACAGAAGGTTTATGCTGGCGCGGGGGTGTGGGCAGTATACCGGCCGGCGGCAGTCATGGACGGGTACAGCGCCCGGAGGGAGGCAGTGCTGCAGGTGCGGCACAGTGCGGCGGTGGCACAGGTAAGCAGGCAGGTAATAAGGAACTGAGGATATAAAGACAGGGAGGGGTGGATATGCCGCAACTTTTTAACAATGCCGTGATTACGGATGGCGGCGCGGCGCTCTTAGCCATGGCACAGGCGGGGCAGGCCAAAGTAAAGTTTACGCGCATGGCAGTGGGGGACGGGGTTTATGCCGCAGCGGAAAAGGATATGCGGTTTCTGCAGGCTGCAACCAGGCTTAAGGCGGAAAGGAACAGTTACCATTTGTCCGGGATTGAGGTTGTTTCCGGCCACAGCGTAAAGCTGACGGCGCTCATCACAAACCAGGATCCGGCCACATCAGCCACGCTGATAGATGCCGGGTACTATATCAATGAGCTGGGCATCTTTGCAAAGCCGGATGTGGCGGGCGGGCAGGAGGTGCTTTACAGCATAGCGGTTACGGCCGGGGACCATGGGGATTATATGCCGCCGTATAACGGGTACCATCCGGCGCAGATCATACAGGACTATTATGTGACGGTGGACAATTCTGCTGAGGCTGTTATCCAGGCGGGGACGGGTGCGGTGGCGCTGGCTGAGGATCTACAAGTGCTTAAGGAGCAAGTTGAACAGCACGCGGCCGGAAATGATCGGGAATTTGCACGGATATGGGGATTCCTGGGGGATTTGTACTGCCTGGCAGTGGAGATGGATATTGATAATATCATTGGGGGAACATATGTGGATGATGATACCACGGGAGGGGGATTTTTTGAAGTCGGTACAGATGGGGATATAGATGCTATTATTAATGGAAGTTATGTGGGGGCAGATACAGGGACAGGCGGTGGTGGCGCCCAGGGGGGCGTGACTGGCCAGATGATAACAGAAATTGTGGATAATGCATTCAGGGAGGTATAATTTATGACAAACATAACAAAGGAATTGCTGGCGGATTTTGCAGGGAAATTTGCGAACAAGGTGGCAGACATTTTTGCAAAGAAGACGGATATCCCGAAATCGCTTCCGGCTGACGGAGGGGATGCTGAGACGGTGAACGGGCATACGGTGGATGAGAATGTGCCTGAAGGAGCCAAATTTATGGATACGACATACCAGGATGCAACTGCAAGCGTGGCTGGCCTTATGAGCGCGACAGATAAAGAAAAGCTGGACGGCATGACGGAGGCAACGGAAACGGATATAGATAATATCATTGCAAACCTTTTTAAATAGTCTGGAGGTGCAGGATGAAACTTGTAACAACGAATTTATTGAACCGGTTTTGGAAGAATGGTGTGAAACCGATTTTGACATCACTCGGAAATAAAATTGAAACATCAAAGATAGTAAATAATATGATGACAACAGTTGCAGGGTATGTTCTTGATGCACGGGTAGGAAAAACATTACATGATAAAGATGTCGAATTGGAGAATGCAGTTAATGAGATAAACAGCAATTTAGGCGGATTTTCCGTAAAAAGTGCTATGGGCGCTGAAATCCGGGATGCCAATGCCGCTGAGATGGGAATTTATCATATTGGAGAACGGATGCCAAACTCGGCTTTTACCTTTTGGTCAACCATTATCGCTACATCATTTCGAGGCGGATGGATCCAACAAATAGCGTTGCCATGGTCAGCCGGTGAAAAGAAAATTGCATACCGGGTTAAAAATTCTGATGGCTGGCAAAGCTGGCATTATATTAATTTTGATAATTAATTATTTTAGGCAGCTACAAAAGAGTCAGATAACCTCAGTATTTCGGTGGTAGCGGCTCCGCCAAAGTAAACCTCAAACTTCCCGTTTGTATTGATTCGGTACCACCCATTCGCGTTAAAACCAATAATCCCGCCATGGATTGTTGCAGATGGACGGTATCCCGTGGGTAGCGTGGCTATTGTCTGCCATGTGCCGACTTTTGCGGCGGTGTGCTCATAATTTTTCCCGCAGGTTACGGTTACGATTTTACCCCATCTTGCATAAGTTATGATACCGTTACTTCCTGTTTTAACTTCTAAATTGCTGTTTATCTCTTCAACTGATGGAAGACCCTTGTGGTCTTATTTTTTTATAAAAGGAGGATATTATCATGGATCATGACAAATTAGTTTTAAGAGATGGGACAGAAATCATACTTGAATCATCCCAGGGAATTGGAACATTGCATGTTACCGTAGAAAGCAAAAGTGCAGCTTGCGCTTTATGGGAAGGTTTTACAAAGGATAATCTGTCAGTAGTAACAGTAAAAAATTCGGCGGGCGAGACTACAGGAGTTTATAAGGATATGGTTCTTGACCATATCACAGGAACTGAAAACCAAGATGGCATGGTGAAGATCATGTTCAGCCTACGTGAGAGAACGGCGCAGGAAATTTTAGAGGAAAGAATTGCAGCTCTGGAGGAAGGACAACAGATACAGGATGCTGGGATTGGTGATTTAGGGCAGGCAATATCTGACATGATGGAAGGAGGAGTGCAGTAATGGGGAGCTTTTATGGAAAGAAAATCCGTATAGGTGAGATTAATCCCAAAACCGGGACAGCATGGGCATTGGAAGACGTGCCGACGTACTGGGTAGCAGTGACTAAAAAGTGGCTGGAACAAAACTGATATGTGGGAGGGCTGGCAGGTTAGGGTTTGCCAGCCCTTTTGTGTAAGAAAGGAGATGGTATTTTGGAGATGGCAGCACTTATTATGGCCATGGGTATCCCATCAGGGATAACAGGGTTCTGTTTCTGGATGTTGGAGCGGAAGATGGAAAGGCGAGAAAGGGAGCGGGAGAAAAAAGAAGATGTCAGGGAAAAGCAGGAGTTTCTGCTTGTTAAGGGTATAGGAGCCGCTATTGCGTTGGGTGAAGCGACAGCGGAAGCGGTTTCCAGGATTCCAGACGCAAACTGTAATGGCGATATGCATGCTGCATTAGAGTATGCGAGAGAAGTTAAGCATGAACAGAAAGATTTTTTGACGCAGCAGGGTATTGGGGCTATATATTGACTGCCCCATGGCATGTAAAGGTTTAATAGGGAGATTTAGGAGGTAAGTATGAAAGGTATTGATTGGAAAAGAAAGCTGACAAGCAGGAAGCTGTGGACGGCAGTAGGGTCATTTGCATCTATGATGATTGTAGCTACGGGAGGGACAGAGAGTACTGCTGTCCAGGTGACAGGGTTGATTATGGCCGGCGCAACTGTGGTTGCATACATAATCGGGGAAGGGTTGACAGATTCGGCCAACGCTGGGATAGAAGTTGGTCTGGAGGTTGAAGAGGAAGATAAAGCTGAATAGTGAATGTTGGAATGCCTGGGTGTATTGTATAAGCCTGGGCATTCTTTTATCCGGAAAGGAGTATTGTATGACAGAAAAAGAAATGTTTGACATGTTGGTTGCAGGAGGGCTTTGTACACATGGGGCGGCAGTGCTTTTGGGGCATTTCAAGGCGGAAAGTGAGATGAACCCTAAGAACTTGCAAAACAGTTATGAAAAAAAGTTAAGGTATACAGATGATACTTATACAATGGCGGTAGATAATGGCATGTATAAAAATTTTGTCCGGGATGCTGCGGGATATGGTCTTGCACAGTGGACATATTGGAGCCGTAAACAGGAGCTTCTGGATTTTGCTAGGAGCATGGGACGGTCAATAGGTGATCCTGAAATGCAAATCCGTTTTGCACTCAATGAACTTAGGACAGGCTTTAAAAAGGTTCTGCAGGTGCTTAAAACTGAAACCGATATCAGGAAAGCGTCGGATGTTGTACTTGAAAAGTATGAGATGCCCCAGGACCAGTCAGAAGCTATGAAACGCAAAAGGGCGTTTTACGGGCAGGAAATTTATAACCGGTGTGCTGGGGTGGTCGGGAGTGGTACAGGCAGCCTGACAGAGATACAGGCCAGGCAGAAGCTTGTATCAGTTGCGGTGGCATGGGAAGGCTGCAGGGAAGCTGATGGATCACATAAGACGATCATTGATACATATAACCGACATGTACCGCGAGCCCGGGGATATAAAGTAAAGTATACGGATTCGTGGTGTGCAACTTTTGGTTCTGCAGCAGCAATTGTTGCCGGATATACAGATATCATTCCTACAGAGTGCAGCTGTGGGAGACAGATTGAATTGTTTAAGAAGATGGGAAGATGGATGGAAGATGATGCCTATGTGCCGCAACCTGGGGATTATATTTTTTATGACTGGGATGACAAAGGGACAGGAGACTGTACTGGATGGCCGGAGCATGTGGGCATTGTGGAGTCTGTACATGGCGGCAAAATCAGAGTTGTAGAAGGAAATAAGGACGATGCAGTTGGTTACAGACAGATAGTGGTAAATGGGAAGTATATTAGAGGGTACGGCATACCGGATTATGCATCAAAGAGAAGTGATGTATAAAATGTAATACTTCTTGACTTATTTCTTTTTTTGCTCCTAATGATATCTGGAATACTATATTTGTTTGTTATTCCGATAAAAAATATCAAGAATCGCTATAAAATAACATAAGTAACATGAAATTGTAAAAATATGCTATTTTATAACGGAAGGAGCAAAGACGTATGATACGAATTTTACTATCTACAAAGCTCGGAGAAATCAGATGGACACAAGCAGACTTAGCGAGAGCTACAGGCATTAGACCAAACACGATTAGTGAATTGTACCACGAGTTGGTTGAAAGGGTAAATTTGGAACAACTGGATTTGATTTGCGAAGCCTTAAATTGCGAACCAAGTGAACTAATCGTAAGGGAGCCAAACAAGAGTCCAAAGAATGAAAAGGGTTCGCTGATTTCGCAGATAGATAGTGCTGCAACACATCTGTCAAAAAGGAAGCGCCCATAGGAGGCGCTTCCTTTTTGACAATTTGGAACAATTATAAGTAATAAAAGTAAACCGTATTATTTCTTAACATCATATTAACATCACAGAGAAATATAAAAGGCTGGAAATCCTTATAAAATAAGGATTCCCAGCAACAAATTCCATTATTCGAACTCGGCGTGTTCTTTGTTGTTCTTAACTTCATTTGTTTAAGTTTTATACAAATACACGCCTGTTTTTATATCAATTACATCATTTATTATGGCTTGCTGATTTTCTGTTGCCAAAATGTTGCCACGCATTTATTATAGCAAATCCCGGTAATTTAGCAACCCATTTTTGAAATGTTACGCAGTAAAAGCACTTTTTTAAGATAAATGTATAATATACCACCTATGCCTTTTTTGAGTCTAAAATTCCTTGCAAAATAAGGATTTCAAAAGAGTTAATGCGTAACAAACACTAACCATAAGCCAAACACTAATTTTCTCCTTAATTATCTTAAATTACATGGTGCTAGCACCATGTATAAAGAACATTAACAGGGAATATATCAATTTGCCACTTGCCACTACCTTAATCAACAAATATGAAAGTTATCATTTAGTTGTAGTTTCTTCAGTTGCAAAAATCTTGCTGCATAATTCAAAATACTCATCATAAGATATTTCCGTTCCATTCAATGTATATTTTTCTTCGCCCTCCACATTATCTTCATCAACAAGTTCTTCATAAAAACTCATTTCTGCAACTAAATTATCTGCTCCTTCAAATTTTTCCATATGGTATGCTTCATATCCTGTATGCATTCTGTTGCTGTGCATAATCCATGTGGAACCATTATAAACAACATAAGAAAGCACAAGCGCATCACCCTCTCCCACAGCAAATTCATAGACCTTATTATCACGCGCATCAAGATATATGCCACCATAAGGTCCGCAAATAATCAGTTCATTTTCTCCATCATTGTCAAGATCGACTCTTTCACCAATGGAATAAGAATCCATATCTAAATCGGTAATATAGAGTGCCGATGTAGAATCCTCGGAACTGATTGCACTTATTGAACCATTGATAAACAAGTCTAATAATTCTTCTGTTGTCATTTCTGTACCTATATTCTCACCCGTTTGTGCATTGGATTCTTCTGCACCAATGGTTTTATCTTCTTCCGTTTCTAAATTTTTACTTTCAACTGTCTGCATACTGCTTTCTTGTTGATTTCCAGAAGATTCATCTGCATTTGCAGTTTCATCTTCTTTTATTTCCAAATCTGTACCTTCAACTGTCTGCACACTGCTTTCTTGCTGTCTTGTAGAAGGTTCATCCGTATTGACAACTTCATCTCCTGTTGCTTGTCCACAAGCAACAACATTTAATGCTGTCATAAAAACACATACAGATATTGCTATCTTTTTACATCTGTTCATATACATACCCTCCAATAAATCACTGCTAAAATTTTCCGACAAATCACTTTGTCTATATTTTTCACATTTTAGTTATACCACTTTTATCCTCTATCTTCAACCTTAAAATACAGGGCATAGCAATCGCCACACCCCGCATTTCTTATCGTTCTAATGATTTTTCTATTTTGTATTTCTGTCCTTTCAAGTCATTCTGCTTCTCGTACAAACTGTTGCGCTCTTTGCAGAGTTCTTTCATACGCTCCAACTGCGCCCGCACTCCCTCCCGGCAATCCGGCTCTATCTTTTTATATTCCC
>CANDKY010000037.1 GCA_947385425.1 uncultured Lachnospiraceae bacterium
TATTTTTGCATCTTTCATATAAACTCCTTTGCCTGCCTAACCTCCTCCTTCAGCGGTTTCCGGATCACTTTAAATTCCCACCCCGCACAAATGTAAATTTTTATGTATCTATTTCTGTACTTCTATTGTATTCAGAGTATTCCCCGGTGTCAATGAAAATAAAACTTTTCATGATATCCCAATTCGTTTTCAACAGGCCTCTTCCTTTCTTCCTAACCCGGATAAACCGGCGCCATAATTTACCATTTTGCGCAAGATTTCATTCCTTAGGAAATCCCCATGCCCCGAATGCACGGCAGCACCAGTAATGAAAATGGGGGCAGGGAGACTTTTTCATAGTAACTATAGAAAAATAAGCGCTACAGATTGCACAGGATATTTCTTCGGGTGCACAAAATTACTACGTAATTGCCAAAAAAACTGTAAAATTTATTAATTTTCCTCTTCCTTTTTCTGGGAAAATGTGTTATTATAATTTTGAACTCATTCATAGCTTCGGCTATAGATTTACCCCGTAGGTATCTGAATTGCCTATGGGGTATTCCATTTTCTCCATGCAGTTCTGCGGATTCCCTACATTCATATTCTCTATTTCTGTAAGTTCCATGCTTTTTATTGTCATATTCACATCAGCCTTATCCCATTCTGCTGATTCATTTCAAGCAGGACATACCACATTGCCCTGTGTAAACAGCTTATCCGATTCTACGTTGGATTCCTTATTTATGAAACCTACTTCAGAAAAGTTCCCCGTAATTTCTACCCTGGCAAGCTGTTTGCCTGCCACTTTGGGGCTGCCCTTCTACGGAACCCCGTTTCTGCCGCTTCCTGTAAAGACTTGCAAAAATTTATAAAACGATATTACTGCAGCATTTCCCCTACGATCCGGTTCACTACAGCTCCGTCCGCCTTCCCTTTCACTTTCGGCATCAGTTCTTTCATCACCTTTCCTTTATCCTTTGCCGTAGGGTTGTCCAGTCCCAAGGCTGCGAACACTTCCCGGATCGCTTCCCTGATAGCATCCTCCCCCATCTCCTCCGGGGCAAATTCCTGCAGTACTTCCAGCCGTTTCCTGCATTGTTCCCTGATATCCTCCCGTTCCGCCGGGGCAAGCTCCATCGTTTCCTTCGTCTGCTTGATCTCCTTTTTTATCACCTCGTACTCTTCCACTTCCGTCAAATCTTCCCTCTTATCAATTGTTTTGTTCTTCAGAGCAGCCAGCAGCATGGATAAAGTTTCTTTCCTCTCCTTATCTTTATTTTTCATAGCTGTAACCATCTGCGCCCTGATCTCATCAATCTTTCCCATATTATCCTCCATTCCAGTTCCGCATATGCAATCCCAGTACCTGGTATCCGGCAGAACAAAATCTGCCCCTAATGCATGGTCAGCTTTTGTTCTGAGGCACTGAAATCGCATATGCTGTTTTTCCAGTTCCGCATATGCAATCCCAGTACCTGGTATCCGGCAGAACAAAATCTGCCCCTAATGCATGGTCAGCTTTTGTTCTGAGGCACTGAAATCGCATATGCTGTTTTTCCAGTTCCGCATATGCGATCCCAGTACCTGGTATCTGGCAGAACAAAATCTGCCCCTAATGCATGGTCAGCTTTTGTTCTGAGGCACTGGAATCACATATGCTGTTTGGGCTTTCAGCCCATATATGCGTTTCCAGTACCTAATATCCGGCAGAACAAAACCTGCCCTCATGCACTGTAGCGCACAATCAGAAGTTCCACACTCATCACGTCATTCATCCGCCCCGTCTTCACGGCCTCTTCCGCTTCCACACAGGCCTCCACTGCTTCCCGCAAATCCTCGCTTTTAAACTTCCCGGCCTGTGCCGCATATTTTCCGGCTATGAAAGGCTGCAGGCCGACTTTCCTGCCGATCGTTTTGTTATCATATCCCTTTCCCTCCAGTTCCTTTACCTGCAGCAGCAGGTTAAACTGCCTTGCAATCAAAAACAGGATACGCATGGCAGGCTCTTTTAATGCCAGCAGGTCGTAATACAAGTCTAACGCCCTTTTCCGCTTCCTGTCCGCAATGGCATTAACCATGTCAAAAATATGATTGCTCACACGCTGGGTACATATTTCCTCAATATCCTGCTCCGTTACGGATTCCTTATCCATACAGTAACACATCAGCTTCTCCAGCTCCTTGCGGATATTTTCCATATCTGTCCCTGTTTTCTCCAAAAAGCAATTCAATGCCCGCTCCGTAACCTGCTTGCCTTCCTTCCGGAACATGCCAAGAACCCATTTCTTTAAGGTAGCTTCATTCTGTACCGGGAATTCCACAGCCGTGCCGTTTGACGAAACCGTCTTAAACAATTTGCTCCGCTTATCAATCTCTTTCTCCACAAAGACAAAATATGCCGTCTGTGCCGGCTCCGCCAGATACTCCGCCATCTTCTCGCCGCCCGACTTGAATAAATTGCTGTTTTCCATCACAATCAGCCGGCGTTCCGCAAGGAAAGGCATAGTCTCCGCCAGGTCAATCACTGCCCCGGCAGAAATATCCTTTCCCTCGAAATAACTGTAATTCATAGTATCCCCTTCCGCCGCCAGCGCCCCCTTCAGCCTGTCCCTGTACTGCTTCCTGAGATACGCTTCCTCGCCGTACAAGAGATACATCTGCTTAAACCGCCCGGTTTTTATATCCTCATTAATCCTCTGCAATCGGCACCTCTGCTCCCTTCACTGTTCCTTTATCATGAATCTCACTGTGCAGCTCCTGCAGTGATTTCACCACGCTCCCTTCATGGGTTTTCAGGTAGTGGATCCCTTCCGCCGTCACCTTCGCCGCCGCCACCGTCGTAATATAAGGCGTCTTTGCCTTGATTGCCGCTTTCCGCAGATAACTGTCGTCGTGTATGCTGTCCTTGCCTATCGGGGAATTGATAATGAGGTCAAAATCCCCATTAGTAATCATATCCCCCACGTTCGGACGGCCTTCATACAGCTTCTTCACTTTTTTCGCCGGAATGCCTGCCGCCGTAATCAGGTCATAAGTACCTCCGGTAGCCGAAATCCGGAACCCGTCTTCCGCCAGGCTCCTGGCAACTTCAACCACTTCATCCTTATCCTTTTTATTCACGGAAATGAGCACCCTTCCTTCCAGCGGCAGCTTTGACTGGACTGCCTCCTGCGCCTTGAAGAAAGCCTCGCCGTAAGACCGCGACAGCCCAAGGACTTCCCCGGTGGAACGCATCTCCGGGCCCAGGACCGGATCTACTTCCGGGAACATGTTGAAAGGGAATGCCGCTTCCTTTACCCCGTAATTAGGGATTACCTGCTCTTTCAAATCCCGGATGGGTGAAGGGCGTCCCGTAATTTCAGAGGTAATAATCTCGGTCGCCAACGGTACCATACGGATATTGCAGACTTTTGATACCAGCGGCACCGTCCGGGATGCCCTGGGATTGGCCTCCAGCACGAATACTTTCCCGTTTTCAATGGCATACTGCATGTTCATAAGCCCTTTGACATGCATCTCTTCCGCAATCTTCCTCGTGTATTCCTTAATAGTCTCCACACTCTCCCCCGGAATATGCACCGACGGGATGATGCAGGCCGAATCACCGGAATGGATGCCTGCCAGCTCTATATGTTCCATCACGGCAGGCACAAAAGCATGTTCCCCGTCGCTGATGGCGTCCGCCTCACATTCCATGGCATGGTTTAAGAAACGGTCAATCAAAATCGGCCGATCCGGCGTCACACCCACTGCCGCCTTCATATATTCCGCCATACTCTCCCCGTCATAAACCACTTCCATCCCCCTGCCGCCCAATACATAAGACGGGCGCACCATAACCGGATACCCTATTTTTTCCGCAATGGCAAGGGCTTCCTCCACCGTTGCGGCCATCCCCGATTCCGGCATGGGTATCTGCAGTTTTTCCATCATTGCCCTGAACTGGTCGCGGTCTTCCGCCAGGTCAATCACAGAAGGGGAAGTGCCCAGTATCCTGACCCCGTTCTTTTCCAGCTCCGCCGCCAGGTTCAGCGGCGTCTGCCCGCCAAACTGCGCAATCACGCCAAGGGGCTTTTCCTTATTATAGATACTAAGCACATCCTCCAGGGTAAGAGGTTCAAAATACAGCTTATCAGAAGTATCGTAATCCGTAGATACCGTTTCCGGGTTGCAGTTTACGATAATGGTTTCAAATCCCAGCCTCTTAAGCGCCATAGCCGCATGCACGCAGCAATAATCAAACTCAATCCCCTGCCCAATCCGGTTCGGCCCTCCGCCCAGGATCATAATTTTCGGCTTCCCGGTATTGACAGGATTCCTGTCCTCCCCATTGTAAGTGGAAAAATAATATGCGCTGTCCTTTGTCCCGCTGACATGCACGCCCTCCCATGCTTCCTCCACACCCAAAGCCATACGGCGGCGGCGGATATCTTCCTCCGGTATCTGCAGCAATTGGGCCAGATATTTATCGGAAAAACCGTTTTTCTTCGCCGCGGCCAGCATCCCGTCCTCCGGAAGCCTTCCTCGGTATGCAAGGATTGCTTCCTCTTCCTCCACCAATTCCTTCATCTGCCCGATGAAATAAGCCTTTACTTTGGTCAGTTCATAGATTTCCTCCACCGAAGCCCCTTTGCGCAGAGCTTCATACATCAGGAAATGCCGCTCGCTGGAAGGCGTAATCAGCCTCTTTAACAGTTCTTCCCTGGACAGCGAGTCAAAAGCAACCCCGTCAGAACCGACGGCATGCCCCAGCCCGTAACGGCCTGTCTCCAGGGAGCGGATCGCTTTCTGGAACGCCTCCTTATAAGTTTTCCCGATGCTCATCACTTCCCCTACGGCACGCATCTGCGTCCCCAGCTTATCCTCCACACCTTTGAATTTCTCAAAAGCCCAGCGGGCAAATTTAATCACCACATAATCGCCGTCCGGTACATACCGATCCAATGTCCCGTACTTCCCGCAGGGGATATCCTTTAACGTAAGCCCTGCCGCCAGCATGGCGGAAACCAGCGCAATGGGGAAACCGGTCGCCTTGGAAGCCAAAGCTGACGAACGGGAAGTACGCGGGTTAATCTCTATGACAATAATGCGGTCTGTCACCGGGTCGTGCGCAAACTGAACGTTCGTCCCCCCGATAACCTGTACGGATTCCACAATCCGGTATGCCTGCTCCTGCAGCTTCTTCTGGCATTCTTCGGAAATCGTAAGCATGGGAGCCGAACAGAACGAATCCCCCGTATGCACGCCCAGCGGGTCGATATTCTCGATGAAACATACGGTAATAATATTGTTATCCGCGTCCCGGACTACTTCCAGTTCCAGTTCCTCCCACCCAAGGATGGACTCTTCCACCAGAACCTGCCCAACCAGGCTCGCCTGCAGCCCTCTTGCGCAGACTGTTTTCAGTTCTTCCTTATTATAGACCAGGCCGCCGCCCGCACCGCCCATCGTATAAGCGGGGCGCAGGACCACCGGATAGCCAAGCCCCTCCGCAATCGCCAGCGCCTCGTCCACAGAATAAGCAACCTCGCTGCGCGCCATCTCAATCCCGAGCCGGTTCATCGTCTTCTTAAACTCAATGCGGTCTTCCCCGCGCTCTATAGCATCCACCTGTACACCGATTACCTGTACTTTATATTTTTCCAGGACGCCGGCTTTATTTAACTCCGCACACAGATTCAGCCCTGACTGCCCTCCCAGGTTGGGAAGCAGCGCATCCGGCCGCTCCTTAGCGATAATCTGTTCCAGACGTTCTACATTCAACGGTTCAATATAAGTCACATCCGCAGTTTCCGGGTCTGTCATAATTGTAGCCGGGTTGGAATTCACCAGCACAATTTCATATCCCAGTTTACGCAGCGCCTTGCATGCCTGTGTCCCTGAATAATCAAATTCACAGGCCTGTCCTATAATAATAGGCCCCGAGCCAATAATCAGCACTTTATGGATATCTGTTCTCTTAGGCATAAAAAGTCCTCCTGACTTCTACAAAATTTTCCTGCTGCTATCCATTCTATCATTGCACTGCGAGGGATGTCAATTTGTTCCGATAAGGAAAACCATCCTGTCCAAAGCCTATGGTTACAGATACAGCCCCAATGTCGTCAACTTGAGCGCCCTTCCGGACACGGCCTGCGGAGGCAGCACAGTTTAAGCTTCTTCCAGCGCCTTTTTAAGCGCCTTCCCTAACGTCTGCCCAGTTTCCTCCACACGCGGCTTATATGTACGTTCCGACTGCAGGAATGCTTCCTGTTTCCGCTGCCTGCCCAAAAGCTGTGCAAGCTGGTTGAGTACTTTCCGGTTCTGTTCTTCCCTGAAAAACTGGGTTATGTACTCCAGCAGGAGCACTTTATCTTTATTTACCCTCCGCACCCTCCTGCTTTCGCGAAGCTTGGCGGCAGCGCGGTTCCTTTCTTTTGCGGTCGGTGAAAATTCAAGTTCATGAAGCATGTCCTGCAGGCGTTTGTCCTCCCTGCCTACATTTTCACGCGCCAGGTCATATTCCCCCTGCCACTGCCTGATATTATCCAAAAAATCCTGTATGGTTTCCGACGGCGTCAATATGCATCCCTCCCCTTCCCTGCCGGATTGCCAGGCGGCGGAATACGGAATCCTTCTCACTCCATGCCTGGGACAATTATTTGCGGGACTTGCTCCGCATCCTATATGATACTGTATTATCCTCTTTTTGTCAAGATCTTTTCTATTATTTTGATACCATTCGGATAGCCGCAGCCAGCAAATCATAAAGAGCCAGCTCCCCCTACTCGCGCGCAACCCGTGCGCCGCCTCAGCGACGTATTTCCTCTGCACACAACACCATGAAATCATAGGCGTTACCGAGCCGCGCAGGGCGCATGCCTCCGAAATCCCTGACACCGGAATCTTTGAGAGGCGCACCTACAAGGCATTCATCCGGGAATGCCCTGACACCAGGGTGGCTGAAATGGACACCGTCGTCGGCTGTGAGGGCAACAGGAAGGTGCTCCTGACCCTGCACTTCTATACATCCGGCTTCATGATGGCCTGGCTCCCGGAATCCAAGGAATCCGCAGGCGTGGAGGCTGTCTTTGACCGGATGGAAAAGGCCATCGGCACTTGCACTTTCTCCCCCAATGCAAAGTCCATTTCGATTCCTCTGAAAGGAACCGGCTCCATGCGGAGCTTTGGAAACCCTGGCAGAAGCTCCGCCTTTTCGGCAGGCTCAAAAGTGACCGGATCCTTGCTGCCCTCGTCGGCTGCTCTGCGGATTCCCTGCCGCCACTTGGTTCTTATTATGACTTCATGAACAGGCTTTGGGCCGCTCCAAAAACGGACTTATACGCCCGCAATGAACTCCTTCCCGCTTCCTGGAACAACAAAAAGCCGGATAAGCCCAAAGGGAAAAAGCAGAAAGCACAGGAAGCAAAACCAAAAATCACCGAAATGATCGAAAAACGCCTTATGGACGGCAAGGATATCCCTTTTAACTTTGAGGAGTGCCTACAACGCTTCTTCTATCATGTGGCCGTCCTGCCTTCCATGGAATGCGGCCTCATACCTAAGGAACACCTTACTGTTTCCGGCGACGGCACCGCCGTCCATACCCATGCCAGCCCCAGCGGCCACCACAGGGATGGCGCTCCCGATAACCTGCGCCATTTCCCCGACCCCGATGCTTCCTGGGGCTGGGACAGCGGCCTGGAATTCCCCATACTGGCTCTTTACTGTTTTAGGCGAGTGTCCGTTTCTTTTATTGGATGTAGGGACACCGCCCTTCTGGTTTTTTTCATAACCCAGGGAAGCATCCAGTTCCGCCTCCATAAGTTCCTGGAGGATATCCTTGAAGCTGTCCCTTAGCAGGCTGTAAACATCAGCCACGCTGTTTAAGTTGTTATCTGCAATAATCTGTCGTATTTGCTGTTTTGTTGCTGGCATAAAAAACCCCCTTTTCGATAAGAACTGTCATATCTTAATTCTTACCAAAAAAGAGGTATTTTTTCCCTAAGACACAAACTATTTTACACTAACTCCCATTCGCCCGCTCCCGCGGGCACTCAAATCAAGATGGTGAAATCTCTGATTTCACACTACCGTCCACGCTTATGGGTACATTATAGGCTGACAACAAAGTTCAGGGCTGTTCAGCCCTCTTTTAATATTTTGGGCAATATTTCACAATTACGGCGGCAAATCAGTGGCAAACCATTCATTTCCACACCCACAAATCCTTAAAATTCCTTATTTTATGCGTTTTAAGGCCACGACACACTCCACATGCCCACAAAAAGGAAACATATCACACCCCATCCCCTTCACCGCGCGATACCCCTTCTTAGCCAGAAACTCCAAATCCCTCACCAAAGTCTCCGGATTACAGGAAACATACACAACACGTTGCGGCTTCAGTACCGCCAGTGAACTCAGAAACACCTCGTCACTTCCGGCACGGGGAGGATCCATAAAGACGACATCTATTTTCTCCCCCTGCTGTGCAAGCTGTACCATAAACTCCCCTGCATCCTTCTGATAAAACTCTGCATTCCTGATCTTATTCCCCCTCGCATTCGCCACGGCATCCCGCACAGCATCACTGTTTAACTCCACACCGATAACACGTCTTGCTCTCGACGCGGCAACCATCCCTATCGTACCAATCCCGCAGTACGCATCCAGCACCGTTTCCTTTCCCGTCAGGCCGGCATACTCCACTGCCTTTTCATACAGCTTCCCCGCCTGCACGGAATTTACCTGATAAAAAGATCTGGGGGATATCTTAAAAGTAATACCGCAGAGTACATCCTCTATATAGCCTTTCCCATATATAACCTGCTCCTTATCCCCTAAAACCATACTTGTCTGACGGTCATTGACATTAACTACAATTGTTGTAATTTGGGGATGAAGCCGCAGAAGCGCTTTTACGAAATTCCTTTTCGAAGGCATAACAGGGGATGCCAGCACAAGCACCACCATAATCTGGCCTGTAGCATGTCCCGTCCTGACCATCACATGACGCAGCAACCCATAATCTCTATCCTCATCGTAAGTCTTTATTTTAAAAGACGGGAGCAGCTTCCGGATGGAACCGATAATTTCATCTGCCTTCCGGTTCTCCAGTACACATTCCTCTATGGGAATTATATAGTGTGTCCCCTCCTTATATACTCCGGATAAAGGATTCCCGTCCCTGTCATGGGTAAATGCCGCATTCACCTTATTTCGGTAATGCTCCGGCTCCTCCATCCCAATCATCCCGTCCAGCTTCACATAAGGTTTCAGCAACTTGGCCAAATCCCTCTCTTTTTCTGCAAGCTGTTCTTTATAAGGAACACCTAATAACTGACAGCCGCCGCACTCACCAAATGCATGGCAGATCTCTTTCCCCTTCCCATATTTTTTCGGCTGCCCTGTTTTCTCCATTTTCCCTGCATTCCCCGGCTTCCCTGTATTCCTCGCTTTTCCTGCATTCCCCGTTCTTCCATGCTCCGCTTTTCCTGCACTCCCCGTTCTTCCATGCTCCGCTTTTCCTGCATTCCCCCCTTTCCCTGTCCTCTTCCTTTTCAAAGCCCCTTCCTCTTCCCGGGCCCTTCCTTTTTCAAAATTATGCGTCCTGCCTTTCTTCTTTTCCGCTTCTCTCATTTTATCCCTTTTCTCCAAACTCTTTTTCCCTGCCGCAGGCATCTTTGCTTTCCAGTATTGGCACACTAACACTATCCAACATGCCGCTGCCCTGCAGCGCAAACCCGGCCATGAAAAACCTGGAAAAACGCCTCTCTTCACGTTAATTGCCAATCACCCTGCGCAGTTTCCCCTTTATCCGCTGCAAAGCATTATCCGTTGATTTTCCGTCCCGGCCCAGCACCTTTGCTATCTGCACATAACTCATACCTGTGAGATACAAATCCAGAACCTGCTTTTCAAAAGCACTCAGTTCACGCTCGATAATCTTTTCAATCCTCTCCACGTTTTCCCTGTCAATCAGCATTTCTTCCGGGCTCTGCCCGGCCCTGGAAACAAGTACATTCTGTAACTGCGCTTCCTCCCCGTCCTGTTCGCCGTCCCCCATCCTCCGGCTCACATGGCTGTAAAGCGAAACATAAGTATTCAGCGGGGCATGCTTCTGGCGCCCGGAAGCCTGTACCGCCGTATACATCTGCCGGGAAATGCACAAATCCGCAAAAGTGAAGAAACTGGCATCCCGCCCAATATCATAATCCCTGACGGCTTTAAACAGGCCTATCATCCCTTCCTGGATAAGATCGTCATTATCCGCCCCAAGGATATACATGGATTTTGCCTTGCTTTTCACCAAATGCTTATACTTATCCATTATGTAATCAGTAATCTGCTCCTCGCCGTCCCGCAGACGCACAATCAATTCCTCATCACTGTACTGCCCATATAAATCCTGCATCCTGGCCCCCATCACTGAATTACTATGGCCTCTCCGCCATACTCATAGTTTTCCTCCCCGCCTGCATCCATGGCATCAGGCATTTTGTCCTGTGATCCTCCGTCCTGTTCCTGATGCCCTTCCTGCATTGCCTCTGCAGGGTTTTCCCCTGCCGGAAGATTCCCTCCCGGCGCCGGTTCTATGACCACGGCATCTTCCGCAACCTTCTTATTGTTCTCCTCCGCCTTCGCTGCCTCTTCCTTCTCCCTCTCCAGCCTTTCTTTCTCCGCCCGGAGCCTTTCTTCTTCGATCCTCTTTGCTTCCTCCGGAGACAGCGTCCTCTCCGGCGGCAGCGGGCTGTCCGCGTTAAGCCCGTTGCCGCTGATTGTATCCCCGCCTGCCGGGGCGCCGTCTGCCATTCCCCCGCCAAATCCGTCTGTACTGTTACCGCTGACTGTCCCCTGGGCCTGGCCGTTCCCCAGCCCGCCCCGCTGCACAATCTCTATAATGCTTCTCGCCATATGTTCCGCCAATACCTGATAACCTGCCGGATTTCCATGTACACCATCCGGCATATAGTTCGAAATAACCTGCGCATCATGGGTATCAAGAAGATTCGAGTTGTACAGGTCAATCACATCGATCTGATACTGGGCCGCCAATTCTTTCACCGCATTGGCATATACCCTTTGAGGCAGCAGGTAATCCCTCTGCGCCCTCAGATAATCATGGAGTACATTCGGAAGCGGCGTCGCAAATATAATCTTTGCATTCGGATAATCCTTTTTCAGCCCCCGCATAAGCTCATCCACATCCCCGTAAAAAGTCCTGGCCTTCTTTTCCTCCAGGCTACCCAGTTCCTTTGTTGATGCCGCAAAACCATCGTTCGTACCGCCCATTACCAATATAATATCCGCATCCTCCGGGATTTCCTTATAGCGGTCCACAAATGCATTATCCCAGTACCTTCCATAAGAAGAACCGCCGACCCCCAGATTATAAACCTCCTCTGCCTGCAAGATATTTTTTAACACAGAAGGATAGGAATACTGCTGGTAATTCTCCATTTTATCCAAATTGCTTCCTTCCGTAATACTATCCCCAAGACAGGCAATCTTAACATCCGAAAAATCATAACTGCTGCTGTTAATAACCGCCTTATCCTCACCGTTTGTCTGAACAGTTTCCATATAAGAAGAACATATCTTTCTCCGTTCTTCCAAAGTCATCTCCGGCTCATTCCTGACATATGGTATTACCTGCCCATCCACCACCGCATTACCCGAGATCGTATCTGCCCCGGCTACATTACCGGATGCCATTCCCGCTTCTTCCGTAATGCCCGCTGTATTACCGGATTCCCCTTCTTCGGAAACCCCGTTCGCGGACACAGTACCGTCCTCTTCCTCTTCGGCTTCCTCGGGCGTCCCGTTCATGGACACGGTGTCCTCTTTCTCCTCTTCGGCTTCCGCAGGCATCCCGTTCATGGACACAGTGTCCTCTTCCTCCTCGGCTTCCGCGGGCATCCCGTTCATGGACACAGTGTCCTCTTCCTCTTCTTCGGCTTCCGCAGGCATCCCGTTCATAGACACGGTGTCCTCTTCCTCCTCTTCGGCTTCCGCGGGTATCCCGTTCATGGACACGGTATCTTCTTCCTCTTCCATATCTTTATCTTTCCCATTACCGGATACGGTATCCCCCTCTGCGGACGCTGCGCCATCTGCTGTTTCCGGTTTTTCTGCCGGCGGTTTCGGTTCAGGCGGCGCATCTATAATAATTGCGCCATCCGCAGCCGCGTCCAGCCCCTGCTGATCCACTTCCTCCGCCGGCATATCTGCACCCATTTCCGCCGTTCCTTCCCCTTCCGGCTGTCCGGTACTCACTGCCGGCTGTTCTGCCTGCCCTTCCTGCCCTGCTTCTTCCGCACCGATTACAATTGCACCTGAGGAAACTTCCAAAGCCGGATCTTTGCCTCCGTCCGGCCCGTCCGCAGAACCCTGGCTTCCTGTTCCCTGCTCATCCCCCCTGTTTCCTGTCTCACCTGAATCCTCCTGCGGCTGCGATCCCCCCGCATTTTCCTGCGGCTGCGAACCGCCCGCACTCTCCTGCGCCTGCAGATCTTCCGCATTCCCCCCAGTCTCCATCCCGCTTTCCCCGTTTACGGCATCCTGGCCTTCCTGCTCCCCGCTCTGCCATTCGTCCAGCACCAGAACCGAATTCACCTGTTCATCCAAAAATATCTGTAAAGCTTCCGCATCCCCTGCCAGCTCTTCAATCTGCACCCGTACACTGTCAACTTCCTGCTGCACTTCCTGATGCCTTGCAGCCCACTCCTTCTCCTGCTTTTTATCCAAATACAGCCGATACCCCTTAAAAATTAAAACCGATGCCAGAACAATTGACAGGACACCAATCAATACCAGCAAACTTTTCTGAACTTTATCCAAACCCTTTTTCATAATAACCTCCATGCCACTGCCATACAGCAGCGCCAATCAAATACACAACCCCGCCCAAACCTCCCCGTCCCACCGCATCCTGCCCAAAACCATTCTCCCTCAGTCTCACACACCTAAGGAGCTGTTAAAGAATTCATCTTTACACCTATTGCTCCGCCCGGCCGGAAATTATACTTCCATTCTGCCTGCCTTTTTCTCCGATAGCGCCAAGCCAAAATTGGTTACACAGTAAACATAAAAAGGCATAGCATCCCCCGGAACATGTCCTTACCTTCCCATTTGCTGCCTTACAATCTCATAAGCCAACACCCCCGCCGCCACCGAAGCGTTCAGCGAATCAATATCCCCCTTCATTGGAATGGATGCAACAAAATCGCATTTCTCCTTTATCAGCCGCCCGATGCCTTCCCCTTCCCCTCCTATGACAAGCCCGATCGGCCCTTTCAAATCCAACTGGTACATCTGCGTACCGTCCATATCCGCACACACAAACCAAATCCCCTTTTTCTTCAGCGCATCTATCGTCTTCGCCAGGTTTGTCACCTTCGCCACCATAGTATAATTCAAAGCCCCCGCCGAAGCACGGGCCACTGCCGCCGTCAGGCCTGCCGCATGGTTTTTCGGTATAATTACACCATGGGCGCCTGCCAGGTTCGCGGTGCGGATAATTGCCCCCAGATTATGCGGATCCTCGATATTATCCAGCAGCATCAGGAATGGCGGCTCCCCCTTTTCCTCCGCCAGTTTCAGCATGTCCTCCACTTCCGCATACCCATAAGCTGCCGCATAGGCAATCACCCCCTGGTGCCTGCCCGTTCCTGACATCTGATCCAAACGCTCCTTTGGCACAAACCTCACCAGCGTGTCCTGCTTTTTGGCCTCCCGCTTCACCGTTGCAATAGGCCCATCCTGGCATCCGTCCTGAATATACACCTTATCTATCGTCTTCCCGGAACGGAAAGCCTCAATTACCGCATTCCTTCCCTCTATTGTAAATTCCTCATATCTCATACTGCCGCATTCCCTTCTTCTTCCTTATTATATAACAGAATTTCTCCGATATAACCACCTTTTTACGAATTTTAAACGATTCTTAATCAAATATTAATTTTTAGGAATCCAGGATTCCAGTATACAGAGCATTCCCGGCACACGCCTGATACAGCATAACATATCTTAATATGCTTAACCGGGCCGCCGCCTTTCCTCCTGTCCGCCAAATTCCGGCATGGCCTGCCCGCCGCACACCCATGCACCGACTTAACGGCATACTTCCTCTGCATAGGACGGTGCACAAAAACTCCCTTTTACAATTCCAGCCCCAGCTTCTCTAACCCCAGCTTCACCAACGCCATGGCCCTCTCCGTCTCATCCTGCAAATACAAATAGCCCATCAGTGCTTCCAGCCCGGTTGCCTTCCGGTACTCTGCCACCGAAGCATTCTTAGCCGTCGTATAAGCTTTCGCATTCCTCCCTCTTCGGTACACTGCCGCTTCCTCTTCCGTCAGACACTCCTGCAGCACCTCCGCCATTAAAGCCTGTGTCCCTGCTTTCACATATTTTGACGCTGTCTTATGCAACTGATCCGTAGAGCGGTTCCCCCTTGCCACCACTACAGTGCGGATCATCAAATCAAAAATACTGTCCCCGATATAGGCAAGCGCAAGAGGCGAATATGCCCTGATATCCACCTCTTTACACCCAAATTCCCTTTTCAGTTGCCCCAGCAAAGTTAAACCCGCTTCCATCGAACTCCTTTTCCCGCTGCTTTCACCAGACTTTTTCCTTCCCTATAGTTAACGGCCTTAAGAATTTGCCCTCTTCCACTTAACCCCTTCACGGGTATCCTCCAGCAGGATCCCCTTACCCGACAGTTCCTCCCTTATTTCATCTGCGCGGGCAAAATTTTTCGCCTTTCTCGCCGCCTGCCGCTCTTCGATCAGCCTTTCGATATCCGCATCCAGAAGCTCACCCTCTTTCTCCACAATCAGCCCGCAAATACCGGACAATTCCACGATCTTCCCCTTCAAAGCCTCAAGGAACGGCACACTGCTGCCTTCCCCTGCATGGGTATTGGAAAACTTCACCAGTTCGAATATAGCGGAAATCGCATCCGCCGTATTAAAATCATCATCCATAGCCTCATCGAATTTCGCCGTAAAGCCGTCCAGTTCCCCCGTCAAAGCTTCTTCCTCCCCGCTCGGCACGGCAGCAGAAGCATTCTGTAGCAGATAATTCAGGTTTTCCACACTGGTCACAATCCTCCCGTACCCGTTTGCAGCCGCTTCCATCAGCTCCTCACTGAAATTCAGCGGGCTTCTGTAGTGCGCGGAAAGCATAAAGAACCGAAGTACCTGCAGATCATATTTCTCCCCGATTTCCCTTACGGTGAAAAAATTCCCGGCAGACTTGGACATCTTCCTGTGATCAATATTCAGGAAAGCATTGTGCATCCAATATCTGGCAAAAACCTTCCCATTGGCCGCTTCGGACTGTGCAATTTCATTTTCATGATGAGGGAATATCAGATCCTCGCCCCCGGCATGGATATCTATTTCATCCCCCAGATACCGCTTACTCATCACCGAGCACTCAATATGCCAGCCCGGACGCCCGTCACACCACGGGGATTCCCAATACGGCTCCCCTTCCTTCTTCGGCTTCCACAATACAAAGTCCAGGGCATCTTCCTTCTGATCCTCCCCGGAAACAAGAAGCGAACGATTCCCTCCCTGCAGATCATCCAGATTCTTGTGGGATAATTTCCCGTACTCCTTAAAATTACGCGTCCGGAAATACACTGTCCCGTCCGCCGCCCGGTAAGCATACCCCTTATCGATCAGGATTTGTATCATTTCCAGCATCCCGCAGATCTCATTCGTCGCCAGGGGATGCACCGTTGCGGGCTTCACATTCATAGCCTCCATGTCCTTCCTGCACTCCGCAATATAACGCTCCGAAATAACGCTTGCATCCACACCCTCTTCAATGGCCTTTTTAATGATTTTATCATCCACGTCCGTAAAATTAGATACATAATTCACCTCATACCCCTTATGCTCCATATACCGGCGCACCGTATCAAACACAATCATGGGCCTTGCATTCCCGATATGGATCAAATTGTAAACCGTAGGCCCGCATACATACATCCTGACCTTTCCCTCTTCTATCGGTATAAATTCTTCCTTCTTTTTTGTCAAAGTATTGTATATTTTCATTGTCCTGTTTCTCCTCTTTCCTTTCTCCTGCTTTTCCATTCCTTATATTCTGTTTACGCGTCCCTTTCCACTGCTTTCCATTCCTTTATTCTGTTTACGCGTCCCTTTCCACTGCTTTCCATTCCTTTATTCTGCATATGCATTCCCTTATTCAGCACTTTCTTAATCTACGTTCCCTTATCCTGCATCCCCTTATCCTGCATTTCCTTATTTTCCCTCAATCTGCCGCCCCTTATTCCCCTTTTCCTCCCCCAACTGCCTCTGCAACCTGCTGACTGTCCTTTCCAGTTCCAACAGCCGGTTGGTCAGTTCACTGTCCGCACGCTGCAGGTTCGAAATATCCTCCTTCACAGGATCCGGCAGGTTCGTCTGATCCATCTCCTCCTGCGGGAAACACTGTTTGTTCCTTTTTACTACACGCCCCGGCACCCCCACTACCGTAGAACCGCAGGGCACCTCTTCCAGGACCACACTCCCGGCGCCGATCTTGGAGTTATCACCAATCTTAAACGAGCCCAGCACCTTTGCCCCGGCACTGATCATCACATTATTCCCGACGGTAGGATGCCGCTTCCCCTGCTCCTTTCCCGTCCCCCCTAAGGTAACGCCCTGATACAGCGTCACATTTTCTCCGATGATTGCCGTCTCCCCGATAATCACGCCATTCCCGTGATCAATGAAAAACCCCTTCCCGATTTCCGCCCCCGGGTGTATCTCTATCCCCGTCTTGCGCACGCCGCGCTGGGATACCCATCTGGCCAGAAAATAATGTTTTTTCAGATATAACTTATGAGCAATCCGATAATGCAGCATCACCTTGAAGCTCGGATACAAAAATACTTCCATGGAAGAATGGATTGCCGGATCCCTCTGCCTGATAACGGCTATCTCATCCCGAATCCTTTTCACAAATCCCATATTCATGCCCCCTGATATAGAAACCTGCTGTGCCGGGGCGCTGCCGGAGCTTCCTTCCCGAACCTGCGCACCCCCGGGATTTTTTCCTGCCAAATAAAAAACTCCATCCCCTCTTAACCTGAATTAAAAAGAGACGAAGTAACTCCGCGGTTCCACCCTAATTAAAGGCAACCTGCAAAAATTGCCTTTCACTTAGGAACTGTCCAGAAATAACTTGTGCAAGCTACGCAGAATTTTTTTCGGCAGTGTCAGTCAAAAATCGGGCGCATAGCGGGCTTAGTAACCGGATGCCGGAGAAAAAGGCAAGTAAATTGCACAAATTATTTCCGGACAGTTCCTTATATCGCGTAACGTGCTTACTTACCCCGGATCCGGATACTTAGGAACAGTCCCAAAATAACCTGCCATATTCCTTGCCTTTTTCTCCGCTATCACCGATTAAAAATCAGTTACATAGCCCAGCACAAGCCCTTTCCCCGGATCAGCTCACAGATGCACTTGGGTTATCCTCCTGTTGGGACTGCTTACAGCCAATGGCACTCCCTCTCTGCAACCGCCAGACAACTTACTCTCCCTGTTCACAGCTTTTCATCCATATATTAAATTCCTTTTATCACAGAATATGCAATCTTTCCGCATTTGTCAATCCCTTTCCCGGAATCCGCATGGAAATCATTGCAGACCCTTACTATGAAAAGCCTCCCTGCCCTCACTTTCATCACTGGTGATGCCGCATATGCGGGCATGGGGATTTCCTAGAGCATGTTTGAAAAATGCTTTCCGGCAGATGTGCGTCACAATTAGACTTCCGCTTTGCATGATCCGTGGCAGCCGGTATCGGCATGCAACCCCTTCCTAACCCGTATACATTATGGTATAATTTATTATGCAGTTCCGTTCCCGCAGAAATTACCGCATTTTTTCAAAAAGCATAAGGAGGCAATAAACCCTATGAAAAAAATAATATGGCTCCTGCCAACCATCCTGTATCCCTATTCCATGCTGTTTTTCCTGTATTGCGTCCTTACAGGTTCTTTTTGGAACGACAGCACCTCTTCCGCCGCCATGACTAACTTTCTGATTTCCCTCGGCGTCCTGTTCCTTCTTGCCGTTGCCGGGAATATCATATTCATCCTGCGCAGCCGAACCGGGAAATGCAATACAGGCAAACTGCCCCTTATCAATATGCTTGTGAAACTCATTCATGTACCGGCATATATTCTCATCTTTGCCCTCAGCCTGCTGTGCATGATTACAATCTTTACGATGGCATTTTCCATATTTTTTCTTTTCTTTGACTGCCTGACCATATTTTTATCCGGGATGACAGGGCTTACAGCGGTCATAGCTTTGTCCCGCAGCGGGAAATGCACAAAAAAGTTCATGTTTTTCCATGGTATCCTGCAGTTCCTCTTCGTGGCGGATGTAATAAGCGCAATCATTATTTACCGCAGGGGCAAACACGGGAAACCGCTCCCCGGTACAGAAAGCCGATAAGAAACTGCAAATGAATTACCGGAAGCAATTAACAGTCCTTTTACTGCCGTACATTCCCCTCCATGGTTTCCACCACATATTCCATATATTTTCCCACATCCGCCCTGTGGCAGTCTGCCGTAACGGCAACCCCCTGCTCCAGATACTCCTGCCCCCGGATTGCGGCATGTTCCATCAGCCACGAAACAGCCTGCCCCTTATCATAGGGAAACAGGAATTTGGCACGCACACAATCCGAATATACCCTCTCCTCGATCATTTTCGCCAGTTCCGCAATCCCCTGCCCGTGCTTCGCCGATATATAGATCTTATCCGTGCCCGCAAACCACGGCAGTTCTTCTTTTTCCGGCCCTTCCATCCCAATCCCGCACAGATCCGCTTTATTGTATACATAGATCATGGGGATATCCGCCGCGCCGATTTCCAGCAGCGTTTCCTCCGTCACCTTAATCTGCTGTTTATGGTACTCGTCGGAACAATCCACCACACAGAGCAGTAAATCCGCATTTTTTACTTCCGCCAGTGTGGAACGGAAAGCCTTCACCAGGCCGTGGGGCAGCTTATGGATGAACCCGACGGTGTCGGAAAGCAATATCTCCCGGTTATTCCCCATGTTAATCCGGCGTACCGTCGTATCCAGGGTAGCAAAAAGCATGTCCTTTTCCAACACTTTCTTTTCCGGGATTTTCTTTTCCTCCCCGCCCGGATAGCACTCTACCATCCGGTTGAGCAGTGTGGATTTCCCCGCGTTCGTATATCCGACCAGCGCCACTTTCGGTATGCGTGATTCCTGCCGCTGTTTTCCCTGCGTCTCCCGTTCTTTTTCCACTTCCTCCAGCTCCCGCCCAAGTTCCGTCAGACGCCGTTCAATCTTCCTCCTGTCCAGTTCCAGCTTCTTCTCCCCGGCGCCCCTGCTGCTCATGCTCCCGCTGGTGCCCCCCTGCCTGGTCAGCGCGTCGTGCATCCCCACCAGGCGTGACATGAGATATTGCAGCCTGGCCGTTTCCACCTGCAGCCTGGCTTCCCTTGTCTTTGCCCTCATTGAGAAGATATCCAGTATCAAAGCCGTCCTGTCCAGAATCGGCTTATCGATCTCCTTGTGCAGATTGCGCATCTGGGAAGGCGAGAGGGAATTATCGAAAATAACCACATCCGCTTCCAGCGCCCGGGCATATTCCTTTACTTCCTGCACTTTTCCCGTCCCTATATAAAATGCTTTGTTAATACTTTCCATCTTTTGGGTGGCCACTCCCGCCACCGCCATATTGCAGGCTTTTGCCAGTTCCCCCAGTTCTTCCATGGAACGTCCAAAGTCTTCCTCCTCCCCGATATCCAGGCCAACCAACAATGCCTTTTCTTTTTCTTCCATAATCCGCCTCCTGTTCACAATCAATGCCGTTTCCTAACCTAATGCCCTTTGTCCGCTCCCAAAACAAATCATTCCAGGCCACCGAAAAGCAGCGGCTCCCTCCCCTCCCGGAAAATATCCCGGGTCATTCCCCCTTTAATCCGTCAAACATTTCCTTTACGGCCGGCGCGTTCTTCGTCAGTTTTTTTATGCTCAAATCTTCCGCCTTATTATTCGCAAGCCGCAGGTTGTTTTCCGACGAGAGAAGCGCATCCTTCGTCTTTTGCAAATGGGAAATCGTCTTGTCTATTTCATCGATTGCCGTCTTGAACCTTTCGCTGGCAAGCCTGTAATTACGTGAAAACCCGTCCTTAAAAGCATTCATATTTTCCTCAAAATGGAGAATGTCAATCTGCTGATGTTTGGCCGTCTCGAGCTCCTGACGGTATTTCAGGGAATTTAACGCCGCATTCCGCAATAAAGTTATGATAGGGATAAAGAACTGGGGACGGATGACATACATCTTTTCATACCTGTAAGAAACATCCACGATTCCGTTATTGTACAATTCATTGTCAATCTCAAGGAGGGAAACCAGCACTGCATATTCGCACTTCTTCTCCCGCCTGTCCTTGTCAAGCTCCTTAAAAAAGTCCTCATTTTTATGTTTGGTTGCAGTCCCGTCCATTTCGTTCTTCATTTCAAACATTATGGAAATAAATTCGATGCCTTCCGCCGCTTCCCTGAAAATGAAATCCCCCTTGCTTCCCGTTCTGGCATCATTGTCCTTTTCAAAATAAGCAGCCGGGAACGCAGTCATCCTCAGCGAATTGAACTGGGTCAGGCAATGCTGTTCCAGGCTCTCCCCTATCATTTTCGTAGACTGCCTTGCCTTAAAGTCCTTATAATATTCAATCTGTTCCTCTTTCAGTTTCAGCGCCGCTTCATATTGCTTGTGCAGGGATTGTTCTTTTAATTCGCTTTCCGCCGCTTTGTTTGATAACCGGCTTTTCAGTTCCGTAATCTCCGCAGCCTTCTCCATCAATTCCTGTTCCTTCTCATGCACTGCTTCTGAAACGGCCAGTTTCTTTTCCGCTTCGCTGTTCCCCAGTTTCGCTTTTAACTCCTCAATCATAAGGGCCTGTTTGGCCAGTTCCCCGTTTTTCTTTCCAAGCGCTTCCTCCCTCTCCTTTTCCTTCTCGTTTACCGCCTCGCTGACCGCAAGCTTTTTCTCCGTTTCCTTTCCGGAAATCTGCGCCGCCAGTTTTTCGATCGTCTTCTCCTTCTCGGCGATTTCCGCTTCCTTTGAAGAAAGCGCCCTGTCAAACTCCTCCTTCTGCTCCAGCCGCACAAGCTTCAATTCGCTTTCCTTCATCTCTTCGAAATCTTTTTCCCGCCGCCTAAGCTCCTTCTCGAATTCCTTATCCCTGATCTGCTGGACAATCCGCGCATAGCCGGACTCGTCCACAACAAAAACTTCCCCGCAATTAGGGCATTTAATCTCCTGCATATTTACCTTCCTCTTCCTCAATCCCTCCTGGCCGGAAATCAGGGAGCCGCGTCACCGTTACGATGCCCTGAATAGTATCCTATACCACTTCGTTGATCCATACTTTCCCCGGCCGTCCCACCTTCCGGAGCCGCTCCAGTATCCTTTCCTTACTTTCTTCCCCTATACCTTCACGGAAGCGGAAGCATTCCCCCGCCTCCCTGCAGCCAAATGCCCAGGAAACCAGCGCATCCACGGAAATCTCCGCTTCTGCCGGCCTTCCCGGTTCCACGAATGCCTTCTCGTCTCCCGGACTTCCCAATTCCATAGAAGCCGCTGTAAGCTCCGCCCTCCCCTGTCTATCGGCTTCCCTCTCCTGCCTTCTGCGCACTTTCGTCCCGTCTTCTGCAAAAATGCATTCCCAAACTCCATTGTTTCCTTCCAACACCGGATCAAAAACCCGGATATCCACAGCGATTTCCTCATCCTGTGCCCAAAGCAGCGAAAGCATAGCCTCTGCATTCACAACCCTGGCCATAATCACCGGCTTCCTCTCCCCGGTTTCCGTTACCGGCCAATCCCCGCCGCCCCTTTCCCCATCAAGGACAGCCTCCTGTATCTCCGTTTCCTCTGTCTCCCGCGCATACAGGAAATAACCTTTTATACGTCCCTGCTCTTCAAACAGGACGATCCCTCCCTGCTCCGCCTGCAGTTCCTTTTCCATCCTCCGGTAATACCTCTCATCCCGCCGGATAAACACATCATAATTCCTTTCCAGATATTCCTGTGCAAACCCTGCCAGTTCCGGCAGACGGCCGGAATCCGCTGCCATAATTCTTATCCCCTCCCTGTCTTCTGGCAGCCCGTCCCTCTCTTCCTGTCCGGCCTGCTTCTCCAGGCCAAACCTCTCTTCCTGTCCGGTCTGCTTCTCCAGGCCAATCCTCTCTTCCTGCCAGGACTTCTTCTCCAGGCCAATCCCCTTTTCCTGCCCGGCTTGCTTCTCCCGGCCAATCCTTTTTTCCTGCCCGGACTTTTTTTCCAGGCCAAACTCCTTTTCCAGCCCGGGCTTCTCCTCCCGCACAAACCCCTTTTCCTGTCCGGCCCGTTCGCGGCCCGGCTCCGGCCTTACATCCCTGCCCAGCCTGCCCGCCCACTCTTCCGCCAGCCGGTATTCCGGCCGTCTATAAATATAGGCAAACTGGTAAGGCCGGTAAATAGCCGGATCCGCAGGCATCAGGAATGTAAACGGCTGCCCCTTTCCGTACATATCCAACAAAGCCTCCCTGAGCAGCCTGTCCATACATCCTCTGTGACGGTACTCCTCCTTTGTAGCGACCCCGACCACATAATTTATTTCCCGGCACCCAAAAGAACTTTTCCGCCTGATCATAACCGGATAAGGGGAAAGGTACAGCATAGCGGCTAACGCCCCATTCCTGGCCCGCAGCGCATAACCATGGTTCCCGGCCGCCTTTTCCCGGAAATAATAATCCGTAAATTCTTTTGAATCCTCCCAAAAAACCTCTTCCCAAAGAGGCCGCAGCCAACGGCACCTATCCCCTTCCAGCCGTTCCAGCTTAAACTCCCCTTCCGCTGCATCCTGCAAAAATGACATATTTCCGGCTCCTTACCTCCGTTCAAAACCCCAAATGCCTGCCCATAGACCTTATATCCATTACCCGATCCGATCCTGCCCTTCCACTTTCGGACACCCGCTGCAGCTTCCGCACCTGCCCGGCGCCGCCACATCTTCCGTATAATAATTGACCGGACTGGTTAACAGGCAAACTGCCTGGGCGGAAATCCCCTCCCCTGCCCCTGTAAAACCAAGCCCTTCCTCTGTCGTCGCTTTTACATTCACCTGCGACACATCAATGCCTAAGGCACAGGCTATATTTTCCCTCATTTGATCGATATAGGGGCGCATTTTCGGTGCCTGCGCAACGATCACCGCATCAATGTTCTCAATGAGGAAACAGTTCTCTTCCAGAATTTTCCCCACCTGCCCCAGCAGCTTTACGGATGAAATCCCCTTATATGCCATATCCGTATCCGGAAAATGCTTCCCGATATCCCCCAACGCTGCGGCGCCCAGCAGGGCGTCCATAACAGCATGCAGCAATACATCCGCGTCCGAATGCCCAAGAAGCCCTTTTTCATAAGGTATCTTAACGCCCCCCATTATCAGCTCCCTGTCCTCTGCCAGCCTGTGCACATCATATCCTGTCCCTATCCTCATACCTGCCTCCTATTCCGTCTCTTCGTCCCAGTCCCAATCGCCCGGCCAACAGGATGCCCCATTGCGGCATCACAAGCCAGCCATGAAAAGCCTGTTTTTTATTATAACATTATTTTCCCAAAACAGGAATGAATTCATGCACTTTCCCGGAGCGGATTCATATTTTATACTAAAACAAAAAAGAGTAATCATATGCGACCTTCTACTAATTATATCGGCATTACCGGGATTATTGAACGCATGTCCTCCATGAGGAATGACTGCTGCAACCAAATCATAACATTGCGCACGATGGACGGCATCATAAATTTCGTCCTTTCCCCAGGCACCTATGTGGTAGACAATACACCTCTGCGCACCGGCATGCGCATAACCGCTTTTTACGACAGCAGCCTGCCCATCCCCCTTATCTACCCGCCCCAATACCAGGCAGCTTTTATCGGCCGGACCGAACCTTCCGAGAATATCATGATTGCATGGTTTGACCGCAGCCTTCTCTCCGAGGAAAACCAGTTAAAGCTGAACATCGGCTCCCGCACCCGTGTCACCACTGCCAACGGGCAGCGTTTTACCTGCGATATCGGCGGGAACCTTCTTATTGTATACTATGGGGCGACTACCAGAAGCATCCCTGCACAGACAACGCCTGACAGGGTTATTGTTTTCTGCTGATTGGCTGCGCAGATATACTCCGCCAATGCCTTAAGGAACTGTTCCAAAACGGTTTCTTTATCCTTGATTGATCCTGCGGACTATCGGTAAGTTATTTCGGGACCGTTCCTAAATTTATCTCCCCTGCTCCTGTGATACGTCCGGTATAACATATCCGGGCTTGGGCTTTGTAATATTTTGATGATATTTTTACTAATTTTAGCATCAAAAGCAGCTGTATACAAGAGCTTTAGTATCATAAAACGGGAAAATATATAAACACCAAACACAACGCAGGTCAACTGCGCAAAACAGAAAAAGCAGTTACAGTTGTCCTGGAAGTAAAAAATCCATCTGCTGTCGATTTTAAAATCAACAGCAGATGGATTTTTGCAGTGGAGATAACGGGACTCGAACCCGCGGCCTATGCGTTGCGAACGCATCGCTATCCCAGCTTAGCTATATCCCCGTACAAATTTATTTTATCACAACGGTGAAAAAAAGCAAGGGGAAAATTGTTTTTTATAGTAAGTTTTTTACTATTTACTTTTCTCACCTCCTCACCGTACCTTATAGCTATATATCAGTGGCCTAGAGCGTGTTTGAAAAATCATTCCCACCATCTGCACGCCCCACTTTGCGCGATATTAAGACCACTTGGTCTACCAAATTCAGGTTACATAGCCCGCTATGCGCCCTGAATTTGGCGCAAATCTCCCACAAATTGTGACGCACATCTGCCGGAAAGCATTTTTCAAACACGCTCTAAAGACTCTTTTCCAATTATATTTTGCGCCTTACTTTTTTATTGGCTTTCAAATCATTTGCTGATATGCTTAGCCAAAATGACAGTTTTCTTTAAAATCCATATAATAAAATCAGGCAGGATGGCAATCCAGATGAAATTCACGTTGAAAGAAAAGATGTGGACTCCATCACAGGGATAGCCCAAGAATACGCAAATCCCGAACTGATACCTTTGGAAAAGGAGGCATTTGCCAATGCAATGGCCGAAAAACATGCAATTAATTGACGCTAATGTGGTTCTCCGCTGCATCCTCCCTTTACGCCCCGGCCGACTGATACCTCGATATCCCCAATTTAAACAATGCCCAGCACGGCACAATAAAAAGAAGGGAAAGGCAAGGCAGGAACATATATACCGCCTGCCCCTCCCCATCCACCATAAACCGCAGCGGATAATACTGAACCAACGCCAAAGGCACACAAAAAGTCAAAACATACAGGACCCTCCTGCCATAAACCGAAAAAGGATACCTGCCGAACTGACGGGCGCCATAAGTAAAAATATTCAAAAACTCCAAACTGTCCATAGTAAAAAATGCAAAAGCCGCCTGGAACAGAAACAGACAGAAAAACAAAACAGCCCCGCAGACAACCATCAACACCAACGTCACAACCTTAGCCCCAGTCCAGGCAATCCCGCTTTGCGGCACAGCAATCCCCAGCACAATCGCCCCCTGCACCAACAAACCGATACGCGTAAAATCAAAAAAAGGGATCATCACCTGCAAAACAAGATTCCCCGGCCTGGTCAGGATACGATCAAACTCCCCCGTCCGCACCATTCGTGGAAAATTCGCCAAACCGCCCCCCACAGCCTCCCCGATCGAAAAGGACAACATAACAACAGCAAAACAAAGCAGCACCTGCCCATACGAAAACCCATCCACAGCATCTATCTGCATAAAAATAAACTTTACACTAAAAAAGGAAGTAAACGCCGTGACAAACTGCCCCAAACAGGACAAAAAAAACGAAAATTTATACTGCATCTGGCTTTTCAGATTTAAAGCAAACAACTTCACATAAAACTTCATAAAACACAGCCCTCCTATCACCACATCCCTACACCTGCCGCCGCCCTGCGGCAGCACAAATCCAGCCATAAATACCGGGAAAAAGCCGCTTTTCCAAGCTTACATTCTTCCATGTACAATGAATTTGCAATGTTACGCATAGCAACTCCTGGAAAAATACCCGCTTTCTGGGCATTCTTCCATGTGAAACGGATTTGCGATGCGGCATCCCAAACCCGGCCATGAAAAACCTGGAAAAACGCCGCTTTCCCGGCGTTTTTCCGCGTGAAATGGATTTGCAATGCTACGCATGGCAAATCCTAGAAGCTCTTAGGCGGCGTCCTTTGACGCCTTAGAGCTTCTTTTCACGCTAACCGCCCTGCACCACAACGCGTTTCAATGTTTTTCCCATAACCCAACACCCCATACCCGCCAGGACAGCCAGCCAGAAAACCTGAAGCCCCATAGCACACACCGCGTCCCTGCCGGCCAAAGAACCGCTGTATATCAGCAAAGGCGTACTCTGGGTAGCCGCAAAAGGCAGAAACTGCACCACCCTCCGTAAGCCTTCCGGGAAATAGGGGAGCGGAATCAAACTGCCCGCAAAGAAACCGACAACAGCACGTCCAATGATTTTCACTCCACGCTGGGAAGTAGTATAAAACATAGTAATATGCATCAGCACGGCAATAGCGCCCGACACTGCAAGGGCAAGCGCCGTCGAAACAAGAAACAGCGCCGCATCCGCCGCACCGGGAACCCTGAGCCGGTACGGCTCCGGCATACATAGGGCAATCACCAGCACCGGAAGGCAGTTTATGGCCGTTGGCGCGAACCGGTTGGCCAGACATTGGGTGAACCAGTTCCCGTACAGACTCATCGGCCTGACCAGCTCATAGGCGACTGAACCGTCATTAATCGACGCTTCAATTTCCGGATCGCCGTCAATCACATTGTACATCAGGATAAAAGCCTGCTGAATCCAGATATAAGAGGCCGTCTGGGAAAAAGTCATGGCAAAACTGCCGCCGCCCGACCGATGGAGCGCTAAAAAAGCAAGTATTTCCATAAAGGCCCAGCAAAACCTGGTAAGTATCGCCCCCAGCGCAACAGCCCGGTACTGCAGTCCGTTGATCATCCGGATACGGAACAAAGACAAATAACTCTTCATATCTGATACTCCTTATAAAGCGCCGCCACTACCTCTTCGGCGGAAATATCGGTAACAGACACATCCAGCAGCTCCGTCTGGGACGCGAGCGAAGCAATGGCCACGCTTACCGGCAGGATAGCAGGGTCAAGGGCTACCGTGAGCTGATTTTCTTTCGCTTCCCGGAGCTCCATGCCTCCGGAAACGGCAGGCATACTGCCCGTGTATTTTATGGTTATTATCTTCTCTGTGGACGTATGCCTTTTCAATTCCTCCAGAGTCCCGTCCAAAAGAATCCTGCCATGCCCGATTAGCAGGACACGGTCCGCCAAAGCCTCTATATCCATCATATCGTGCGTAGTGAGCACAACCGTGGTATGCTTCTCTTCCTTTATTTTTTTGACAAACTGACGCACGGCAATCTTCGAAACCGCATCCAGGCCGATGGTCGGCTCATCCAGGAAAAGCACCTTAGGTTCATGCAGCAGCGACGCCGCAATTTCACACCGCATACGCTGCCCCAGGCTCAGATTCCTTGCCGGCGTTTTAAGAAGCTCCGAAAGCTCCAGGAGCCGGGCCAGTTCCTCCAAATTACGCCTGTACCGCCGCTCCTCCATTTTGTACATATCCCGCAGAAGCTCGAAACTGTCGATGACCGGCACATCCCACCAAAGCTGGCTGCGCTGCCCGAACACAACGCCGATGTCCTTCACATGGGAAGCCCGTTCCTTCCAGGGAATTTTCCCATTCACAAGGCAATTCCCGCTGTCCGGGGTCAAAATACCGCACATCACCTTTACCGTCGTGCTTTTCCCCGCTCCGTTCGGCCCGATATACCCGATGATTTCCCCGTCCGCTATACGGAAACTCACATTATCCAGAGCCTGAACCGTCTCATACTCCCGGGAAAACAGCGACTTCACGGCATTCCTGAACCCTGCCTGGCGTTTTGCCACCCGGTATGTCTTACAAACCTTTTGAAATTCGATCATGCCAACCTCCTTTTCCTCCTCCATAATATCCTTCTGACACAGATGAAAAAAAACTTCCAGGGCATCCTTCCGCGCGAAATGGACTTAAAATATCCTTCCCTGTGTTACAGTTCGCTCCCCAATGTCATTAACTTAAGCTTCCCGGAGCGCCGCAGACCACATATCTCATCCGGACACGCTTTCGCTCAGCGGCAGACGCAACGGCACTAAGGCGCCAAAACACGGCGCCTAAGTGCCGACGTCTTTCAATGGTCCGGATTGAGATATATGTTCTGCAGCGCCCCGAAAAGCTTAAGTTAATGACATTGGTTCACTTCCCTGTAAAAAAGTATAGCGGAAAAGAAAAAAAAGACTAGACTATTCTTTTATCTTATGGTATGTTATATACTATCTACGGAAAAAAACAGAACAAACAGGAAAATCCGCAAATGCACCGCGCCATGCCCTGGAAATCTGTCCCAGCCATGCCATACTGCACTGCGGATTATATTTTATAGATTATTTACCCTTCTCATCATACTGTCATACTCTTCCGCCGACTTACACTTCAGGAATGTTTCCTTAAATGTACTGCTGCCGATTATCTCCCGGAACCGCACCGTATCGATCGTACTGTAATACCTGTAATATTTCGTTTTCAGAAGTTCCAACGTCTTACTGAATGTAATGCCGGTAGGAAAATAATTGCCATTGGGGCTTTTCCCTTTAAAGCATGAATCATGATCAAACAGCGGATACATCCCCAGCATCTTCCCCCTATACACCAAAAGCCCGAAATTATCCCTGTTCCTGTCCGTATTCAGCACTACGTAATCCAGAATCTGCATCCGGATAAAATTGATGGGATCAACTTTCATAAAGAATGCATAATATTCCCCCTGGTAATTCATCTGGTTCGTATTGTAATAAGACAGGATATCCCGGCATGGAACCAGCTCCCTGTCGTCACAGGTCAAAATCTCGCATACCGAACATTCCTTTCCGAACATATTCCTGATCTCATACCTGGAACACGCAATCCCCAACGCCTGCGCAATATAATAAGTGATCACTTCCGACAAAATCTCCGCCCTTGTTTCATTCTTTATCATAACCACTTTATTATCCGTGCGGTAATAGCATTTCGCCTTCGTCCCTTTGCCCGTCAGCTCCCCGGTAAATACCTTATCATCCACCATATCGGCATGCTGCATATTACCGGTAAGCGCTATGTGGGAAATATTCAGGGAAAAATTGTTATTATACAAATTAAATTCTTCCCATGTTTCCTTCTTATTCGTCCTGGAGATCCAGTAATTGTCCCGGAAGCTCAGTGCCCTGCACATAATACAGATATTGATGTCACTCTGATCCTCAATCCCGCACGCCGTCAATATCTCCTTGCAATACCCCCGGTTCAGCGTCAGTATCCGGTCGGAACAGAACTTCTGCACCAGATCAAAGCTGACCGGCTTATTCTGCAGCGATATAGGCAGAAGATTGCTGTTTACCATCACTATCGTTTTCTGGTCAATATTGAATTTAAATACAATATCGTTCCTGTATTTCAGGCAATACTCTATTTTCTGATACAATTTATTCATTCCCATAATTCTCCCCCGGCAGCAGATTATGCTTCGTTTTATATTCGTCCCACTTTAAAAGCGCCTCCCCATCATCTGCCAAATGATATTCTTCCTTGATTTTTTGAATCATATATGATAAAATTTCTTCTTTCGCCGCCTCACGCTTCGAAGCATTGATTAGCCCGCACTCGTCAAAATCCCCATAATCTATATTCCCGTCAAACCGCTTCCCAAGCATATTTTCAATGATATCATTCCGCTCCTCTTCGGAAACCGGCACTGTCAGACTCCCTATTACCATAACATCCTCCGGAATTTGCATTTTTTTATTGCCATTATAACCTGAAAACTGAAAAAATGCAAATTATTGGCACTTCCTTAGAGTGTGTCTTAAAAATGCTTTCTGCAAAATGCCGTCCCAATTTGCCCTCAGTTTTTGTCCAAATTCAGGATCACTTTTTTGCATCGTTTTGAATGACGGTTTTACCCGGGCAGACGTATCCCTTGTTTTTCCCCGGCAATTTTGCTATAATCAAAACAATAGATGGAATATTTCCACAGAAATATACATAAATTCATACAATTCCAACAAGGAGGTTACTGATATGGAACATTTCAATCCCTTACTGCAGAACAGTGAAATCCCGCAGAAATTTATCACCATCGGTGAAATCATGCTTCGACTGACCCCTCCCAACTATGCCAAGATCCGTATGGCAAACACTTTCGAGGCCAGCTACGGAGGCAGCGAAGCCAATATCGCACTGGCGCTTGCCAACCTCGGCATTGACAGCACTTTTTTCAGTGTGGTGCCCAATAACAGCCTCGGAAAAAGCGCAGTCCGCATGCTGCGAAGCAATGACGTACACTGTACGCCTGTCATCTTAAGCACACCGGAGGAAACCCCTACCCACCGCCTGGGCACCTATTATCTGGAGACCGGATACGGCATACGCGCCAGCAAAGTTACCTATGACCGGAAAAACAGCGCCATTACGGAATATGATTTTGACAAAGTGGACATCAGCGCATTATTGGAAGGCTTTGACTGGCTGCACTTAAGCGGCATCACCCCGGCCCTCGCACCCAACTGCCGGAAGCTTATCATGGACAGCCTGAAAGCCGCCAACGAAAAAGGCATGACCGTAAGTTTCGACGGCAATTTCCGCAGCGCCCTGTGGAGCTGGGAAGAGGCAAGGGATTTCTGCACCCAATGCCTGCCTTATGTGGACGTGCTGTTCGGCATCGAACCTTACCACCTCTGGAAAGACGAATCCGACCACAGCCTGGGCGACTGCAAAGACGATATCCCCCTGCAGCCCTCTTACGAACAGCAGGACGATATTTTCCGCCATTTCGCAGACCGCTTCCCGAACTTGAAATGCATTGCGCGCCACGTCCGCTATGCCCACAGCGGCAGCGAAAACAGCCTGAAAGCATTTATGTGGTACGAAGGCCATACCTTCGAAAGCCGCCTGTTCACCTTCAATATCCTGGACAGGGTAGGCGGGGGCGACGCTTTTGCCAGCGGCCTGATCTATGCCATCATGCACAACTACCGTGCCATGGACATGATAAACTTCGCGGTGGCAAGCAGCGTAATCAAGCATACCATCCACGGAGATGCCAATATAACCGACGATGCCAGGAGCATCCGTAACCTTATGAACATGAACTATGACATTAAACGGTAAGTAAATAACTGCATAAAAATAACCTGTGCCATTTGCCGGGATTTTTCTTTTGCACTCCCAAAGAAAAATCCCTCGCAACTGTCACAGGTTATTTTCATACCGTTACTAAAATTACGTTTTCCCGCCTTTTTTCCTATTTTTTATCCGCTACAATCTGCGCCATCATCCGCCCGGCAATTTTAATCAGCCCTTTATCCGTCTTACCCAGCTTCGGCGCACGGTTAAAGAAGTCAAAGGATACCACTGCCAGCGGGCCGTCCCAGGCCAGCACCGCGCACTGTATCACCTCTTTCGTTTCCTGGGCAGTGAACAGATGATAAGCCGACGGGACCTTGTTTTCCAGGCGCTGCACATGATCCTCCGTATAATATCCCTGTTCGTCAAAATATTCCTGGTAGGCCTCCTCATAAATACAGGTAAGGTTTTCAATCGGGTTCACATATTTCCCCACGGAATCTACCCGCGCCATATTTTCCCCCGCATACAAGGCCACGCCGTCCACGTCAAAATAAACCTGCATCTGCTCCATCGTAAAACGCAGCGCCTCTTTCCCCTCTTCATGCAGCTTTAACATCAGCTCCGAAATTACCGTATATTTTTCCGCATCGCTGATATTAGCTTTCAGCCCAATCTGCCGGTTCGCGGCATCTTCGTTTACCACCGATCCATGCTTCTCCTCATCGTATAGGATGAAACGGTTCTTCCCTTCCGCTTTTGCTATGTACAGGCACTTATCCGCTTTCTGGAACAAATCCTCGTAAACAAAACCATCCTCCGGGCATTTCGCAATCCCTACGGACAGCGTGACAGACAGCCCTTCCACATCGCTGAACGCCCATTGGATATGGTTGGAAACAGTCTTTAGAATGCGCCGCAGCGTGTCCTCCGAATCGATTTCCTCGAACACAATCATAAATTCGTCGCCGCCGAACCTGCCGGCCATCCCCCGGGACTTTAACACGCTCTTTATAACTTCCGCCACTTTTGCCAGCACTTTATCACCAAACATATGCCCGAACCCGTCATTGACTTTTTTGAAATCGTCCACGTCCATAATGGCAAGATACACCCCCGCGGCTTCCTCATGTATCTTCTCCAGCGCATATTCATTGATTGCCCGTTTGTTTAACAGCCCCGTGCCGGCATCACAGGCTTCCTCTGTCAGATAATACCTCTTTTTCGGCTTCCTTTCACTGGTAACGGACACCAGCCCTATCACCTTGTCCCGCACATCCTCCCGGTACAGCGTATGCAGCCTGCATTCGTACCGTATGTTTTCCGTCCGCTCATGGAAAACCTCCGCATCCAACCCTGCCCTTATACGGTCGCTGCCATTCTTCACGGCCTCATACAACACACGGAACTCGGACTTCTGCGCGCTGCTTAACGTCCCGTCATTCTGTATCTGCCCGTATAGTTCTTCCAGTTTTTCATGAAGGATCGCTTTCCGCTGGCTGTTCCTGTATTCGTACACACACAGGTTATCCGTAGTATAATCATACTCTAAGAACATCCCGGAAAACATCGAAAGAAATTCGCGGTTTTTTTCCAACAGGCCCTTGTATTCCACATAGCGTTCGGTAATCACCATAATATCGCACATCTCTATGTCAAAGGAATAGAATCCCCCAAAGATCCTCCCGTTATGTTTCATTACCATATAGACACACTTATATTGCTCGTCACCGCCCCGTATCCTCGCCAGCAGGCACTGGGGCTGCTCTTTCAGCTTCTTCACTGCCTCCAGGAACTCCCCCACATCTTCCGGATGCAATAGTTCCGGTATGGAATAACAACTGTTTTTCCCTATAAACTCATAAAAACGTTCATCCCCATTGACAATATAGTATCCGGTCCGGATAGATGCCTTGCAATGGTACATCTGAAACTCTTCCGTCCCGTTTTTATATGCGGTAATATTCTGAATCATAGCAACGCCAACCCTTATACTTTTTTTCGAAAAATGCCCTACTTATATTTTGCACATATATTGGAAACTTGTCAAGTTTTCTTCTTAAATTAGGGGATGTAATTGTCCACAGGTGTTACGGTTCACTCCCAATGTCATTAACTTAAGCTTCCCGGGGTGCTGCAGACCATATATCTCAATCCG
>CANDKY010000038.1 GCA_947385425.1 uncultured Lachnospiraceae bacterium
ATTAAATTAGCGGTTAAAAGCAGCAAAGTTTAAAAAATCATGCGTTTACCGTGGGCAGTGAAGATATTCCTGAATTCGGAAAGCGGGATGGATGATGTAAGCGGGGAACTGAAAGCTTTTCTGGATTATTTGGCCGGGAGGAAATCGGAGGATTCTTTTGTCATGAGGCTGGAAAAAGCGGTAAAGGAAGCAAAAAAGAACAGGGAATGGAGGCATGAATATATGACATTATTAATGCGTGACCAGGAGAATATTGAAAAAGGTATTGAGCAGGGCAAAATTTGGGGCTCCATTTCTACGTACCGGGATTTCGGGTTATCAGACGGTGAAATTTCAGAAAAGCTGCAGAAAAAATATTACCTGTCAGAGGAAGAAATAATGAAATATCTGCAGGCTGAAACGGTCTGAATTTACACAATGTCATTAACTTAAGCTTCCCGTGGCGCTGCAGACCATATATCTCATCCGGACGCGCTTTCGCTCAGCGGCAGACGCAACGGTACTAAGGCGCCAAAACACGGCGCCTAAGTGCCGGCGTCTTTCGATGGTCCGGATTGAGATATATGGTCTGCAACACCCCGAAAAGCTTAAGTTAATGACATTGTGAATTTACAAGCATTTCTGTGACAAATTCTGTGACAATTTTTGTGACAATCAGGGAAAAAGAGGGCGTATGGCAAAAATACCAGCCAAGGTGAAAAAATGTAAAACGCGCATAATAAGCGAAGACGGAACATGTCGTCCAAACAAAAAAACGGCTTTGTAAAGAAAATATACTTGACATGCCAATAAACATATAGTATGATATGCAAAGTGCCGGAACAAGTAAATCATTTTTATCAACCGCAGTCAGGAGGCACAGGATGGAAAAGATTGTAGAACAGGGGCTGCTGTATGATTTTTATGGGGAATTACTGACAGAGCATCAGCAGAAAGTATATGAAGATGTTGTATACCATGACCTGTCCATCAGCGAGATTGCACAGGAGCAGGGGATCAGCAGGCAGGGCGTCCACGATTTGATGAAAAGGTGTAACGGTATCTTAGAGGAATATGAAAGCAAGCTTCATCTCGTAGCGCGGTTCCGTGAGATGAAAAGCAGGGTTCAGCGTATGAACCGTCTGGCAGAGGATGAGACCGTAGGATCTGACCAACTGCGCAGGGAAATCAAAAAGCTGTCAGATGAGATTTTGGATGCGTTATAAAAGCAGGGATAACAGATAGAGGTTGGTTTATGGCATTTGAAAGTTTGACAGATAAACTACAGAATGTATTTAAAAATTTAAGGAGCAAGGGGCGTCTGACGCAGGAAGATGTAAAAACGGCTCTTAAAGAAGTGAAAATGGCTCTGCTGGAAGCAGATGTCAACTTCAGGGTAGTAAAACAGTTTGTGAAATCCGTGGAGGAACGGGCGATAGGTGCAGATGTGATGAACGGCCTGAACCCGGGGCAGATGGTTATCAAAATCGTAAACGAAGAGATGATCGCCCTGATGGGCTCCGAAACGACGGAACTGCAGATGCAGCCGGGAAAATCCACTACCGTTATTATGATGTGCGGCCTGCAGGGCGCCGGCAAGACGACGACTACAGCGAAAATTGCAGGCAAATTGAAACTGAAAGGAAAGAAACCCCTGCTTGTGGCATGCGATGTATACCGCCCGGCCGCAATCCGGCAGCTGCAGGTAAACGGTGAGAAGCAGGAAGTAGATGTTTTTTCCATGGGGGAAAACCATAAGCCGGTGGATATCGCCAGGGCGGCTATGGAACATGCCGGGAAAAACGGCCATAATGTGGTAATTCTCGATACGGCAGGCCGTCTCCATATTGACGAAGCCATGATGGAAGAACTGCAGGAAATCAAGGCGAATGTGACGGTACACCAATCCCTTCTTGTGGTAGATGCCATGACCGGGCAGGATGCCGTCAATGTAGCAAAAGAATTTGATGAGAAAGTCGGTATCGACGGCGTGATATTGTCCAAGATGGACGGTGATACCAGGGGCGGTGCGGCGCTTTCCGTAAAGGCAGTGACGGGAAAGCCTGTTTTGTATGTAGGTATGGGCGAAAAGCTCAGCGATTTGGAACAGTTTTATCCGGACCGTATGGCCAGCCGTATCCTGGGAATGGGCGATGTACTGAGCCTGATTGATAAAGTGCAGGCAAACCTTGATATAGATGAAGATAAGGAAAAGGAAATGGCCGCCCGGATGAAGAAGGGCAGGTTTGATTTTAACGATTATCTGGAAAGCATGAAGCAGATGCGGAAGATGGGCGGGATTTCCAGTATTCTCGGGATGATCCCGGGATTGGGCGGCAAACAGATGGGCGATATCGAATCCATGGTGGATGAGAAGCAGATGGCAAGGATGGAAGCGATTGTTTTAAGCATGACGCCTGAGGAGAGGGAAAACCCCAAGCTGCTTAATTTAAGCCGCAAAAGCCGTATCGCAAGAGGCGCCGGCGTGGATATTTCCGTCGTAAACCGCTTTGTAAAACAATTTGAACAATCACAGAAAATGATGAAACAGATTCCGGGGATGATGGGAGGCAAACGGGGCCGCGGAATGTTCGGCGGCGGCCTTGGCGGAATGAAATTCCCTTTTTAGGCGTTTGCACAAATGCAGACAATTTCTTATGCAAAAGGGGAGGTGGTTGTTTCCGGATTGCTTTTCCAGGCATTTGCGGGCAGATTTCCGGCAGAAGCAGAATCCCGGTACTGTTCCGGCAGGCCGGACAATTTAAGGCGGCGGATACAGGTTGGCCCATGTACGGATTCCGGTACGGCGGCTCCTGTTTCTTATATATAATATAAATAAATTTTTAAAATATTTATGCATTATGCGGAGGTGAAAAAAATGGCAGTAAAAATCAGATTGAGAAGGATGGGACAGAAGAAAGCTCCTTTTTATAGAATTATTGTAGCAGATTCCAGATCCCCCAGAGACGGCAAGTTCATTGAAGAGATCGGAACTTATGATCCCAACACGGAACCCAGTACCTTTAAGGTAAATGAAGAATTAGCCAAGAAATGGCTGTCAAACGGCGCGCAGCCTACAGAAGTTGTAAGCAAGATTTTCAAGCTTGCCGGGATTTCAAAATAAAGCCTGACGCTTTTGGAGGTGGATGATGAAGGAATTAGTTGAGGTAATCGCAAAAGCGCTTGTTGATAATCCGGGTGAAGTGGTAGTGACAGAGAAGGAAGAGGGCAGGAACCTTATTGTGGAACTTCATGTCGCACAGGAAGATATGGGAAAAGTTATTGGCAAACAGGGCAGGATTGCCAAAGCGATCCGGTCTGTCGTAAAAGCGGCATCATCAAAAGACAACAGAAGAGTAGATGTAGAAATCGTTTAAAAGTTGTCTGTAAAAGGTACGGATGGGTATTATCTGCCCATCCGTATTTATGCACAGGGGTGCGTAAGGAAATTAGCAGCTTTGCTGCACGCACCCCGCGCGGCGAGTAGGGGGAAAAGCCTCCCCTACTCGATTGCACAGGGGTGCGTAAGGAAATTAGCTGCGTTACTGTATGTTCTGGCAGTCTGCAGTATAAAATGGTACAGTCATTATAAAAAGGGAAACAGGATGGAACAGAAATTAAGAGTGGGCGTTATAGCCACCACCCACGGTGTCAGGGGTGAAGTAAAAGTATTTCCGACAACGGATGATGCCAGGCGTTTCAGTAAACTAAAGGAAATTATCCTGGATACAGGGAAAGATGAACTGATATTGGAAATCGAAAATGTCAAATTTTTTAAACAGTTTGCAATATTGAAATTCAAAGGGATAGATACTATCAACGATGTGGAAAAATATAAGGGAAAAGAACTTTATGTTCTCCGTGAAAATGCGCAGAAATTAGGGCACAACGAGTATTTTATCGCAGATTTGATCGGACTTAAGGTCAAGGAAGAAGGCGGGCGGGAGCTTGGCATCTTAAAAGATGTCCTGGAAACCGGGGCCAATGACGTTTATATCGTTGAGATGGAGGATAAAAAGGAACTGCTTATCCCTGCTATCAAGCAATGTATTTTAAAGGTGGACCTGGAGGCCGGGGAAATGGAAGTGCATCTGTTGGAGGGGCTTTTATAAAATGAATTTCTATGTGATGACCCTGTTTCCGGAAATGGTGGAACAGGGAATGCGGACAGGCATTTTCAGGCGGGCCCTGGAAAAGGGGCTGCTGTCCCTGGAAGCGGTCAATATACGGGATTACACGGAAGATAAGCATAAAAAAGCGGATGACTATCCTTACGGAGGCGGCGCAGGTATGCTGATGCAGGCACAGCCTGTTTTCCGTTGCTATCAGGAGATAACAGAAAGGGCAGAAAAGAACGGCATTGCCAAAAAGGGCGGGGAAAACAGGGAAGCAGGGCTTAAATCACTCAAACCAAGGGTGGTTTATCTGACGCCCCAAGGGGAAACATTTTGCCAGAGTAAGGCAAAAGAACTTGCAAAGGAAGAAAATTTGATTTTTCTGTGCGGCCATTATGAAGGGATTGACGAAAGGGTCCTGGAGGAAATTGTAACAGACTATATTTCCATAGGGGATTATGTCCTGACCGGGGGGGAACTGGCGGCAATGGTACTGATGGATGCCGTCGCCCGGCTGGTGCCCGGTGTCCTGCACAATGATGTATCGGCGGATTTCGAGACTTTTTACAATGATTTGCTGGAATACCCCCAATATTCCCGCCCGGAAGTATGGCATGGGAAGCGGGTCCCGGAGGTTCTGCTTTGCGGTGATCACCGCAAAATCGCTGCATGGCGTCTGGAACAGTCGGAGCGGAAAACGAAAGACAGACGGCCGGACATGTATGAAAGATACAGCCGCAGGCAGCATTATATCCAGGTTATGCAGAAAAAAGGAAAATTACGGCATATGGATATGATTGAGAGCCTCCGAAGAGGACGGGGCGAAATCGTACAGGCTGCGGAATACGGGATACTCGTGCAGGACAGGGAAGCAAAAGTTTATATGCTGGCTGTATTTGACGAGGATGGGGAGAAGGCCCGCGAAGTAATCCGGTGGCTCCCTGAAGGGGGAAGGGGGTGGCAGTATGTACTGCATCAGGAATGCCTGCTGCCGCCTCTGGAGCAGTTTATCCTGTCTGCGGGACAGGATTTTTCCGCGGAAGGCTCCGTGATGCCGGTCTATATGGCAGTCTATACCCAAAGGAATGCCTTACCTGTCCGAAATAGTAATAACAGGCGTATCCATATCCGTTTCCGTTCTCTTGGAATGGGATTTCTGAACGAGGTTATGGGACATTATGATTTGACAGGCAGGGAATATCTGGAAGAGCGGCTGAAAAGCGGGAATATTTACGGGGCATTTATTGATGAAAATACGGACGGAAATCCGAATGGGAATATAAAAGAAAATATAAATGAAACTGTGAATAAAAATGTTGGTAATGACGGTATTGCCACTGGTAAGCTGGCCGGTTTCGCCGGTGTCCATCAGGAGGGCAGCCTGGGGATGCTGGAAGTTTATGAGGAATACCGCGGGCAGGGGATCGGCAGGGCTTTGGAAGCTTTTATGGTCAATCTGCACCTTTCTATGGGCTACACTCCTTACGGGATGGTAGCGGCGGATAACCATGTTTCCCTGAGACTGCAAAAGAAGGCAGGGCTTTGTATTTCAAAGGAGAAAATATATTGGGTTGCAGCGGACGGTTAAGAATTGACTTTTCATAGGGGGATGCTATAATATTAGCGTGAAAAGAAGCTCTAAGGCGTCAAAAGACGCCGCCTAAGAGCTTCTAGGGTTTGCCATGCAGGATGCATGGGCAAACCTGTTTCACGCGGAAGAATGCCCGAAAAGAGGGCATTCTTCCAGGTTTTTTTGGCGGGTTTGTGCTGCTGCGGGGCGGCAGCATGCATGTTGGTTAGATATGAAATGATGGAAGAAAGGGAGAGGTATCCGGCGGTTGCGGATACGGGAGAGTAAAGTGGCTAAAATTGCAATAGTAACGGACAGCAACAGCGGAATTACGCAGCAACAGGCAAAGGAGGCAGGTATCCATGTGCTTCCAATGCCTTTTATGATTAACGAGGAAACTTACTTTGAGGATATCAACCTGACACAGAAGGAATTTTATGAACGGCTGGCGAACGGGGATGATGTAGTGACAAGCCAGCCTTCGCCGGAATCGGTAATGGATCTGTGGGACAGTTTACTGCAGGAATATGACGAAATCGTCCATATTCCCATGAGCAGCGGCCTGTCCGGTTCCTGCCAGAGCGCCCTGATGCTGGCGCAGGACTATGAGGGCAGGGTACAGGTGGTAAATAATCAGCGGATATCCGTAACGCAGAGGCAGTCTGCAATGGATGCATTGAAATTGGCCGGGCAGGGAATGGATGCACGGCAGATCAGGGAATTTCTGGAAGGGGATAAATTTAATTCCAGTATTTACATTATGCTGGACACCCTGTATTATCTGAAAAAGGGCGGAAGGATCACCCCGGCTGCGGCAGCCCTGGGTACATTGTTAAGGCTTAAACCGGTACTTCAAATCCAGGGGGATAAACTGGACGCCTTCGCGAAGGCAAGGACAACCAGTCAGGGAAAATCCATTATGATAAATGCCATACGGAATGATATGAATAACCGCTTCGGCGGCGCCAATAAGGATAATATCTGGCTGATGGTTGCCCATTCCCATAATGAGGCGGCTGCACAGGCTTTCAGGGAGGAACTTTTAGAAGAATTCCCCGGCTTTGATGTCTATATGGATCCTTTATCACTCAGTATCGCCTGCCATATCGGCCCCGGCTCCCTGGCAGTGGCATGTTCTAAAAAAATATAGCCGGAATAAATTTTCTGTAATTTAAAAAAAAGTATTGCATTACAGTCAGTTTTGTGATACGATAATGTGGAGAATCATAGCTGATTCTTCACATTATTTTTTTTCAATTTCATAATGTGTTTCACATTTCCGGTGCATGAAGCATGCGGTACAGGTATATTATATATTCTGGGAATCAGCGGTATAGTAATTTATCTGACAAATTGTCTTATGCATATTAGGACGGGAATGTCCGGATTCTGGCTTTTCGCCAACAATTCACGTAATTTTTAAAATTGAGGTAAGTGCAGGCGGCGGAAGGCACATTTTCCTTCTGCCATACTATTTTGGGACAGGAGGGAAGAATGAAGAAAAGGCAAAGAGACAAACGGAAAAATACGGCGGCAGGGGCAGCAGATGTATGTCCCCCAGGGCAGGTAAGAGATGTAAACAGCCGGGCAATATTCAAAGATCCCGTGCTTTGCGCACAGTTCCTCAGGGATTACACGGATATCCCTCTGTTACAGGATGTACAGCCGGAAGATATTGAAGATGTAACCGAAAAATACCATGCGTATCTGGGAATAACTTTTGAGTCGGATACCGTAAAAAAAATCTGCCTGCAGGCAGCCGGGGATATCCATACTTTACGCCAGGATACCGAGCCGGATAAGATAGATGAAATCCTCAAAGACACACCGGAATATATTTTGGATATTATAGCGTCCGTAATGTGGGGGCTGCTTATGAAACTTAATGTGCCGGCGGAGGAAGCAGGGCAGTATGTAGAAATGATAAAGGAGCGTCAGATGGGATATTTGTTTGAGAATATGGAGAAATTGGATATTCAGAAAGAACGCAGAAAGACGGAAGAAGAACGCAAAAAAGCAGAAGAAGAACGCAGAAAGGCAGAAGAACAGCGCGAAAGGGCTAAAGAAGCAGAGAAAAAATTAGAAGACAGCAAAGAACATGAAATAGCAGTAATTATTTCCCTCTGCCAAAAGTTCCGGACTACAAGGGATGCTGCAATTGTGCAGTTAGTGGAAAACATCAGCATGTCGCGTGCAGAAGCGGAAGAAAAGCTGAATTTGTATTGGAAAGAGGAAACTATGTGAAACAGGGCAATGCGCCGCAGGGGAAAATGATACTGCAAATGGATAGTAACACAATTATTAAAAAAATTTAAAAATAGATTACACAATCTTGACTTTTAGGGGCAATTCTGACATAATTACATGAGATAGACTGTAAAAAGCCGCCTTTTACATAATTGCACAGCTAATTACATAAATTAAAAGCGCGGTGAAAATATAATTAATTTAAGGAGGACATAATATGTCAACAAAAGCGTATTATCCGATTAATGAAATCGGAGCCGGAAAAGTTGGTTTTTCCAAGACAAGATCTATTATTGAAGCAGCTTTTTACGGAAATAACGTAGTTAAGGTTAATACCTTAAAAGAGGCTTATGAGCTTGCTAAAAATTCACCTGGTACGGTTGTAACGGATATGAAGATTAAAGACGGCGAAACTTTTGGCCTTGAGAAAGATTCCAGAGTTTTGTTATTTAACGATGGTGCAGTTACCGGACGTTATGCAGCGGCACGCCGTATCAAGGGAGAACCGGGTGTAGATGCGGCAAAACTTGACAAAGTAGTTATGGATGCCGTTTATGAAACCCGCTGGAAGACTCTGTATCATGCGGAATGCTTTATCGGCCTGGATCCGGAATTTATGGCAAAAGCACATCTTCTGATTCCGGAAGGTGAAGAGAATATCCTTTATAACTGGATGCTGAACTTCCAGTATATGTCTGACGAATATGTTAAGATGTATAAAAATTCCAAACCGATCGCTGACGGAAATGAGCCGGATATCTATATCTTCTCCGATCCTCAGTGGGTACCTGGAAACAGGCCGGATGTGGATTATAGCTGCCTGAGCGATCCGCTGACACTGTGCTATTTTGATACCAACGAAAACTGTGCGGCTATCCTCGGCATGAGGTACTTCGGCGAGCATAAGAAGGGCACACTGACCATGGCATGGGCTCTGGCTAACAGAAACGGTTATGCTTCCTGCCACGGCGGGCAGAAAGAATACCTGCTTCCTGACGGGAAGAAATATGTTGCATCCGTATACGGTTTGTCAGGTTCCGGCAAGTCCACATTGACACACGCGAAACATGGCGGAAAATATGAAATCAAGGTCCTTCATGATGATGCATTCATCATTAACACAGATACCTGTGCATCCATCGCTCTGGAGCCTACCTATTTTGACAAGACCGCAGATTACCCGACAGGATGCCCGGATAATGAATATCTTCTGTCTGCACAGAACTGCTCCTGCACATTGGACAGCGAAGGCAAGATCCAGTTGGTAACGGAAGATATCAGGAACGGTAATGGCCGTGCAATCAAATCAAAACTGTGGTCCCCGAACCGTGTGGACAAGATTGATGCCCCTGTAAACGCTATCTTCTGGATTATGAAAGATCCTGCAATCCCGCCGGTAGTGAAATTAAAGGGTGCAGCTTTAGCTTCCGTTATGGGCGCTACGCTTGCAACCAAGACATCCACTGCAGAACGTGTTGCAGCAGGTACGGATTTGAATGCACTCCGCATCGTCCCTTATGCTAACCCGTTCAGGACATATCCTCTTGTTAACGACTATGAGAAGTTCAAGAAACTGGTGGAAGAAAAGAACGTAGACTGCTATATCGTTAATACCGGTGACTTCATGGGCACAAAGGTAAAACCTGCTGATACACTGGGTATCCTTGAGACGATCGTGGAAGGCAAGGCAAACTTTGAGAAATGGGGCAACTTTGATGATATCGAAATCATGTATGACTGGGACGGCAAGACAGCAGATTTCAGGCCAGACCTGGAGGACGCTTCTTACAAGGAAGCTTTGAAGAACGCTATGCAGAGCCGTGTAAAGGCAGTGAATGATTTTGCAGAGAAGAAGGAAGGCTATGATAAACTTCCGGATGAAGCACTTGCGGCTGTTCAGAAATTGGTAGACGCACTGAACTAATCGGCTCCTGTGCTGCAAAGCTGAGAGATAATTTGAAAAAAGGAAATACCATTTGCAGCCGGAAGGCAGGACCGGAAAGCTGCAAATGGTATTTTTTAGTTTTTGCGGTTCTTCTCACGGATTGTTTGTGCCGCTATAGGCGGCATGACGGGAAGTTTGAAAGTTCGTTTCAAACTTTTGGTTGGTGATACAGGGGTATAAATATGAAAGAAACGAAAAAAACAGGGAATAATAAAGAACGATTGAATAAATATCTTGCTGCCTGTGGGATTTGTTCCAGGCGGGATGCGGATCGGCTGATAGAAGAAGGGCGCGTAACGGTGGACGGAACAAAGGCTGCAGTCGGAATGCAGGTAACGGGCAGGGAAAAAATTGCCGTAAACGGGAAAATGATAGCAGGAAGAGAAGAGAAAGTAGTGCTTGCTTATTATAAGCCGGCCGGTGTGGTCTGTACGGAACGGGACAAATATGCAGAGCGGAAAATCAGTGATGAACTGAAATATCCGGTGCGTTTAACCTATGCGGGACGGTTGGATAAGGATTCCGAGGGGCTTTTGATGATGACGAATGACGGCGCACTGATTGATGCTATGATGCGGGGAGCCAACCGGCACGAAAAGGAATATGTAGTAAGGGTGGATAAGGAAATAACGGATGCTTTTCTGTATGGCATGGCGAACGGAGTTTATCTGAAAGACCTGGATATCACTACAAGGGCCTGCGAAGTAAGGAAAAGCGGTAAATATACTTTTGTTATTGTGCTGACACAAGGCGTGAACAGACAGATACGCAGAATGACGGAGCATTTCGGATACCGTATCCGGGCACTAAAAAGGGTGCGGGTTATGAATGTGAATCTTGCAAACCTGAAACCTGGGGAATATCGTGTTGTAAAGGATGCGGAATTGATGCAGCTCTATCGGCAGGCGGGGATGGAAAAGAGGTAATAAAAAATTGGGCTGTCAAATGTGTACAGCTTATTGAGCAAAGCAAGAAACGGATCGCCAAAGCAGACGGGCAATAAATAGAAATTCTATTTCAGAGAGTCCGTGCAGTGCCGAAAGCTCTGCCTGAGGGATGCGGGGGTGTAAAAATGAAATCAAATGAAAATAAAACAGAACGGATCAGGGAACTGACAAAACTGCTGAACTGTGCTTCCGAGGCGTATTATGCCAAGGACAGGGAAATCATGGATAACATTACCTATGATAAATTGTATGACGAACTGGAAGCACTGGAAAGGGAAACCGGGATGGTACTGTCTGACAGCCCGACCGTAAAGGTGGGATATGAGGCGGTGGAAGAACTGCCCAAGGCGCGGCATGAAAAGGCCATGTTATCTTTAGGAAAGACCAAAAGCAGAGAGGAACTGGCAGAATGGCTGCAGGATCAGACAGCGATCTTAAGCTGGAAGCTGGACGGGCTGACGGTAGTGCTGACCTATCTTGGCGGAGAACTTGCAAAAGCCGTAACAAGAGGAAACGGAGAAGTAGGGGAAGTGGTGACAAACAATGCCAGGACATTCCGCAATATCCCCCTCTCCATTCCTTATAACGGCGAGCTGGTAGTTCGTGGGGAAGCAGTAATTTCTTATTCCGATTTCGAAAAAATAAATGCAGATATCGGGGAAGAAGAGGAACGCTATAAAAATCCCAGAAATTTATGCAGCGGTTCGGTCAGGCAGCTTAATAATGAGATTACGGCAAAGCGGAACGTAAAGTTTTATGCCTATTCACTGGTTAAGGCGGAAGATGCGGATTTTCACAATTCAAGAGAAGAACAGTTCCTGTTTTTGCAAAGACAGGGATTTGAGACGGTGGAGTACCGGAAGGTGGATAAAGATACGGTTGTGGAGGCTGTAGGTGATTTTGAACACAGGGTGGAAGAGTATGACATACCCTCCGACGGGCTTGTGCTCCTTTTGGATGATATTGCCTACGGGCAGTCTCTGGGGACGACGGCGAAATTTCCGCGGGATTCCATTGCCTTTAAGTGGGAGGATGAAGTGAGGGAAACCATCCTGAAAGAGATCGAATGGAGCCCCAGCCGTACCGGGCTGATCAATCCCGTGGCAATCTTTGAGCCGGTGGAACTGGAAGGGACGACCGTCAGCCGTGCTTCCGTGCATAATATCAGCATTTTGCGGGGGCTGAAGTTGGGGATCGGGGATCGGATTACCGTTTATAAGGCAAATATGATAATTCCGCAGATTGCAGAGAATCTGACAGGAAGCGATAATGTGGAAATTCCCGGAAACTGTCCGGTATGCGGTGGGGAAACCGAGATAAAACAGGTAAATGAAGTACAATCGCTTTACTGTACGAATCCTTCCTGTGAGGCAAAAAAAATCAAATCCTTTACCCTTTTTGTCAGCAGGGATGCCATGAATATCGATGGTCTGTCCGAGGCTACTTTGGAAAAATTCATTGCCAGGGGATATATCCACGAATACGCAGATCTGTTCCATCTGGAACAATATAAAGATGAGATTACAGAAATGGAAGGATTCGGCGAAAAATCTTTCCGGAATCTGATGGAGAGCGTTGAGGCGGCAAGGGATACGACACTCCCGCGTCTTATCTACAGCCTTGGGATTGCCAATATAGGGCTTGCCAATGCAAAAATGATCTGCCGGTATTACAGGGACGATTTAGAGGCGATGCTAATGGCCGATGTGGAAGACTTAAGTTCGATAGACGGTGTGGGAGAGGTGATAGCTACCGGATTTTGCGAATATTTCCAAAAGGAAGAAAACAAAGCGCGGCTGCAGAAATTGCTGGCGGAAGTCAGGATTGCGAAAGAAGAAGCGGAAGAGGGGAGCCAGCCGCTGTCAGGCATGTCCTTTGTGGTAACGGGAACCCTTAACCATTATGCCGGAAGGAATGAGTTAAAGGAAGTAATTGAAAAGAAGGGTGGAAAAGTGACAGGCAGTGTGACATCAAAAACAGTGTGCCTGATTAACAACGATATTGCATCCTCTTCTTCAAAAAACAAAAAAGCAAAGGAACTGCAGATCCCCATTTTGACAGAAGAACAGTTTATGGAACAATATTTATCATAATTTGCCGGCTGCCATGCACTGAGGCGTGTTTGGAATTCATTCCCCGATCTGCACGCGGTGCAGCCGCTTCACTACTTTGCGTGATAGTAAGGAACTGGAATAGGAGGAAAAGGACGATGCCGATTAAAACACAAAATGATTTGCCGGCAAAAGGTATTTTGGAGAATGAAAATATATTTGTGATGGATGAAAACCGTGCTATACATCAGGACATCCGTGCGCTGCAGATTTGCATCCTGAATCTGATGCCTGTCAAGCAGGATACGGAGCTGCAGTTATTGCGTGCGCTGTCCAACACGCCGCTGCAGGTGGACGTGACATTTATGAAAATGAACAGTCACCGTTCCCTGAATACATCCATGAACCACCTGAATAAATTTTACAATACTTTTGACGAACTGTCCGGCAAAAAATATGACGGTTTGATGATTACCGGTGCGCCGGTGGAGCAGATTGATTTTGAAGAAGTGGATTATTGGGAAGAATTATGTGAGATTATGGCATGGTCAAAAAGGAACGTCACTTCCACCCTCCATATCTGCTGGGGGGCGCAGGCCGGGCTGTATTATCATTTCGGATTGAACAAGGAATTGCTCCCCACAAAACTGTTTGGTGTATATGAACATAAAGTGATGAACCGCAAAATACCTTTGGTAAGAGGGTTTGACGATTATTTCCTGATTCCCCACAGCAGGCACACGGAAGTTCCGGCGGAGGAAATCCATGACTGTAAGGAGCTGACGATCTTGGCGGAATCGGAGGAAGCGGGGGTTTTGCTGTGCATGGCCGGAGAAGGAAGCCAGATTTTCATTATGGGCCATCCGGAATACGACCGGATGACTTTACATAATGAATATGTGAGGGATAAGAAGAAGGGCCTGCCGATAGATGTACCGAAGAACTATTATCCCGATGACAATCCTACGCTGCGGCCAAGGCTTCAATGGCGTTCCCACAGCAATAATCTCTATACAAACTGGTTGAATTATTACGTGTACCAGACTACGGATTATGAGCTTGGATGAGCAGTGGGGAAATGGCCGTAAACCCGCGGGAACAGCGGGTTTGCGGCTATTTTTCAGTTGATGCGGTTTTGATGGGAAATTATGTTTTTTTCCATAAATTTATAGGAAAATGGGGTACAATGAGGTATGTCAAAAAAATTTGTGGGGTACAGCAGGCAGCCGGAATTAGCTCTGCACAATCGATATAAGGAGGCTGTAACGGCCTTCTTTTGTCGACACCTGTATGCGGCCGTCATGGGTAACAGGCCGGAAGATAGTTGTAAAAGTGCCGGAATCTGTTATAATATAAAGAAAGGAGAGGGCGAATGGGCGATATGGACATACAGTGGCACCCCGGATTCGTGGCAGCCATGAATCTGGAACTGGCCGGTGAGAGGGAGAACCTGGTTTATGAGAAGGAATATAACCTGAACGTGAAGCCGTTGGAGATAGACCTTCTGGTAATAAAGAAGGACAGGAATATTCAAATAGCAAATGAGACAGGGCGGCTGTTCCGTGGGCATAATATCATGGAATATAAGTCGCCGGATGACCATCTGGATATTGATACATTCTACAAATCCGAAGCATATGCGTGCCTGTATAAGGCTTACGGGGAAAGGGTGGATGAAAGGGCAGCGGATGACATTACGGTTTCCATAGTGAGGGACAGGAAGCCGGAGGGGCTGTTTGAATATTTCAGGAAACATAAAATCCGGATGGAGAACCCGTACTGCGGGATTTATTATGTGATGGACGGGGTATTGTTCCCGACACAGATTATTGTGACGAAAGAACTGGATAAGGGCAGCCATATCTGGCTGAAAGCATTATCCAATAAAATGGAAAAGCAGGATATGAGGGAACTGCTGGGGCGTATTGACAGCCTGACGGAAAAGTCTGACAGGGAATTTGCGGATGCCGTCCTGGAGATAAGTGTCAGGGCAAACCAGGGAATTGTGGATGAGCTGAAAGGAGAAAGCAGTATGTGCCAGGCATTGTTGGAGATTATGGAACCGGAGATAAATAAGATTGTAGAGGAAGCGGTTCAGGAAACAACCCGAAAGTCCGTATTGGGGATTGTAGAGAGTTTGCGTGGTTTTGGAATAGGTGATAATCAAATTAAAGAGACGATTATGAAAAATTATAATTTATCTTCCAAAGAGGCAGAAGGATATTTGGTATAAAAGCAGGAACTCGAAAGAATATCCGGTGAAAATCATATGCAGGTTATATCATTCGCATTATGGGGTAAAAATGGGGTACGTCCGTTTTACGTATGGGGTACCATATAGAATATCCTGAACTGCAAAAGAGAATCAGAACTGATGCTGATGCAAAAAGCGTCAGGCTTGACGTATATATAAGGGATGGAAAAGGTACAGTTTATGACATAGAGTTGCAAGTGGTAAATACAAAGGAACTGCCTAAGCGAAGCAGATATTACCAAAGCATGATAGATTTACAGTTGATAGATAAGGGGCAGACATATAAACAGTTAAACAGGAGTTATGTTATTTTTATATGCCCGTTTGACGTATTTGCAAAAGGGAGGCATATATATACATTTGAAAATCTTTGTACTGAAGATAAAAATATACGGTTAAAAGATGGGGCTGTAAAGGTATTCCTGAATTCGGACAGTGAGATGGATGATGTAAGCGGGGAGTTGAAAGCATTCCTGAATTATGTGGCCGGGAAGAAATCAGAAGATTCTTTTGTCAAGAGATTGGAAGTAGCCGTAAAGGAAGCAAAAAAGAACCGGGAATGAAGGCATGAGTACATGACATTGTTGATGCGTGACCAGGAAAATATAGAAAAAGGTATAGAAAAGGGGAAAATCTATGGTGTTATTTCCATGTGCCGGGATTTGGGATTATCAGATGATGAAATTTCAAGGAGGTTGCAGAAAAAGTATCATTTCGGAAAAGTCTGACAGGGAATTTGCGGACGCCGTCCTGGAGATAAATGTCAGGGCAAACCAGAGAATTGTGGATGAGTTGAAGGGAGAGAACAGTATGTGCCAGGCATTGTTGGAGATTATGGAACCGGAGATAAATAAGATTGTAGAATCGGAGAGGAAGAAATTCGTTCTTATTGCGGTAAAGAGTTTCCGGGATTTGGGGGCGAATGATAATAAGATTATAGAAATACTTAAGAGGGATTATGGATTATCAATGAATGAGGCAGGGGAATATTTATGATGCGTGCTAAAGCGTGTTTGAAAAATCATTCCCCCGATCTGTACGCCCCACTTTGCGCGATATTAAGACTAAATTAGTCTTGACCACTTGGTCTACCAAATTCAGGTTACATAGCCCTAAGGAATCCACCATCCTGATACCCCCTTAGGGCAATGTCCACTATGCGCCCTTCATTTGGCGTAAATCTCCCACAAATTGTGATTGCCTGTTTTAAGATATGGAATGCATGGAATTTGAAACATGGTTTTTTCTTTTCCGGCATGATGTCTGATAAAATATATCTATGTTTTCCAAACATTCAATCATTCTATTCATCTTCAAAGACAGTTTCGTTTATTTCAGGAAAATCCAGCAGTTCCGAAATGGTCATGCCTAATCCAATGGATAATTTATGTAAGGTTTTTAATTTAGGGTTTTTAGTTTTTCCTTTCATTAGATTATCAACCGTTGATTGGGTAATGCCCGACAAAGTGGCAAGCTTATTAATGGTAATATTTTTTTCGGAACATAAATCAGTCAGCCGTTTGATAATTGCATCGGAATATGTCATATGAAATCTCCTTTTGACTAATACAAGATTAGAAAAGTATAGAAGATTTTCATAATTCATATTAATGGTATACGGTTATGATGGTAACAAATAATTATTCATCATCAAAAGCAGTTTCATTCATTTCTGGAAAATCTAACAGTTTAGAAACAGTCATGTTTAACCCAACAGCCAATTTATGCAGAGTTTTTAATTTAGGGTTTTTAGTTTTTCCTTTCATTAGATTATCAACTGTTGATTGGGTAATACCAGATAAAGTAGCAAGTTTATTAATAGTAATATTTTTTTCTGAACATAAGTCGTTTAAACGTTTAATGATTGCGTCAGAATACGTCATGTTAAATCTCCTTTTAGTACTGTATAAATAATAAAAGTATATGAAATTTCAGAAAGACATATTAATGGTGCACGGTTGACGTTGAAGGAAAAATATGGTAATATAACGGTGTACGGTTAATCAAGGCTGAAATTGATTTATGTAAGGGGAGAGAATTGTACAGTAGTGAAGAAAAGAAGAAAAGAAAATTATTGGGAAAAAATGTTCAGGAGATGTCCTTGTCTAATTTATGAAGACTATGAAGTTTCGGAGGAAGAATTACAAAGGTTGGAACGTTTAATATCAGAAACTAGACGTAAACTTGATGAAGAAAATAATAGAGAATAATTTTTGCTTTTTTGATGAAGTGACTGCAGATATCTTAAGTAATTGAGAGGAAACAGGTAATCCGTATTGCAGTAAAAGGTTTCCAGGATTTAGGGGCATAATGATAAAATTATAGAGATGCTTAGGTTATATAGCCCGCTATGCATCCTTCCTTTGGCAAAGCATAAATGCTTTTAATCTCCCACAAATTGAGACGCACATCTGGCGGAAAGCATTTTTCAAACACGCACTAGTGGTGAACAGATTGCGGGAAAGGATTTTAAGCCACGCTTCAGCGTGGCTTTTAGCAGAATATCATGGGAAATGATGAAAAAAGTATCCATAGGTAAAAACAGCGTATGGGAAAGGGGTGAATTCTTGTGAAAAAAGGAGGCTTTACCGTTGAGGTTTCCTTTGTTATCGCATATTCACGATTTACATTACTGTTTCGCCATTATCCGGTTCCACCTGATACATAGCCCGGCCCCTGCCAGCAGGGATAGCATATCTGTAACCGGCGCTGCGTATATTATGCCGTCTAAGCCCCATAGCTTATTCATTCCTAATAAAAATGGAATATAAATGAATCCCTTATTTAGAATGGCTACAAGCGTAGCATACGATGCTTTTCCCGTTGACTGCAGAAAGGTGGTGCATAGCTGATACAATCCGTAAAACGGTCCCATAACCATGGCCGCTGCTACCATTTTTTCCCCCAGCCTTATTACCTGTGCATGGCCAATAAACGCCGCGACCAGATATGTTCTGCCAATCAGGCAGCCTGCCGTCAGTGCGCTGCCGATCGCAACAGTCATAATGCCAAGATTCCGTATAATCCAATATAACCGCTTATAATCCCCGGCCCCGTAATTATAAGAAATCGCAGGCTGCATACCCATACAGATTCCCATTGCTATCATGGATACTACCATAGATACTTTTCCTGCCACCCCGTTTGCCGCTACTGCCACTGAGCCATATCCTGCCAGCATCTGGTTCATAACCACATGGGAAATACTCATAAAAATCGTACTGCATGCAAGGGGAAGCCCCAGCGTTACGATTGGAAAAACAATTTCCCGTTTCAGGGAAAAATCTTTTATACGAAGTGAAAAAATATTATTTTTCCGGGCAATATACCAAAACAGGTACAAGCATGTGACAACATTTCCCAGTACTGTCGCAATCGCCGCACCTGCGACATCTAAATGAAATCCTAAAATCAAAACCGGATCCAGAATGATATTTACAATTGTACCCAGCCCATTTGCCGCCATGGATTGTTTCGCCGAACCATCCGCACGTATCAGATTATTGAAAACATTACCAAACAATATAACAGGCCCCCCTGTTGCAAGGATGCGCAGATAGGTACACGTATCTTTAAGGGTATCTGCATTTGCACCGAGAGACCTGCTTACAGCTTCCGCATTAAACAGGATCGCCCCCATAAAAATGAAACCTATCGCCAGTGATCCGTAGCAGCATACACTGGTATATGCTTTTATTTTGTCATATTCTTTTTTTCCAAATGCCAGCGATGCAGCCGTGCAGCCGCCGCTTCCCAAAAGCGTGCCGAGCCCGGATAAAATGCTGAAAACCGGCCCGCATAAGGATATTGCCGCAATTTTATACGGATCTCCTGTTCTTCCAATAAAATAGGTATCTGCCATATTGTATACCACCATTACCAGCATGATTACGATAGTTGGAAGACACAAATTCATAACCATTTTCCTAAAAGAACCCTGTTTTAATATTTGCTCATTTTTGTCCATCTGTCCTTTCTCCTTCCCAAACGCTTTCTTTAATGTCCATAACCCTATTGTAAAATAGAATGTTTTCCTGTACAATCATCAATATAGCATCAAGTGTATAGTTAATGGGAGGCGGCATGAATTCAAAGAACAATCTGCGTTTTCAACAGACAGAGCAGGCTATCCGTACAGTTTTTATAAAACTTCTTAAAGAAAAAAAAGAATTGTCCAAAATAACAGTCACGGAAATCTGCCGTTTGGCCGACATTAACCGGACTGCTTTTTATCTGCATCACAAAGATGTCTATGAACTGCTGCAATGCATGGAAACAGACATGTACCACTATTTTGTTTCCCTGTTTACTGCCCCCTGCAGCCAATATTCACTCCGGGAACGCTATCTGCGGCTCTTCAATTTTCTGAAAGAAAATCAGGATTTTTACCGTGTATATCTTAACAATCAAAGCCATCCGCAGCTTTTGGATTACACCCTCTTTCCCGAAATACAACAGCGTGTCCTAAGTTCCGGTTTCGGTGGCTCTTTGGAATATGAATACTTCCAGACGTTTTTTATCACCGGCCTTACCTCAATGATTCAAAAATGGCTGAATAATAACTGCAAGGAATCCGAAGCAGAGCTTCTGCATATTCTGGAACTGCAGTTATCATTCAGCCAGAAAACACTTTCTTTGTTTTTATGACATTTCATCTTGATACCCGTCCACAGCCGGATAACTGGCTGAACAGCGCCGTTGCCGGCATGCTGCAGGATGCAGTACATCCATAGTTGGCTGCTTTTGTATACTTTTCAGGAGCTTTGATCAGGCCCTTTGCTTCCGCGCGACGACGGTGCGAAACAACGGAATAGATATATGCGACAGCAATGGATAACAAACATGAACAGACAGTTGTAAAAGTACCGGAACCTGGTATAATGTAAAGAAAGCGGAAAAATTCGCGATATGGATATACATTGGCACCCCGGATCCGTGGCAGCCTAAGTCCGGAGCTGTCCGGTGAGAGGGGTGATCTGGTTTATGGGAAAGAAAATAACCTGGATTCCGGACAAATATGTGGTATAATATAAGGGAAAATATAACAAAAGGTGGTTAACAATGGATAGTGGATATCATGGGGAAAACAGGCAAGGGGAAACATCCGGGCAGGGTGCGGGGGAGGAAAATTATTTTAATAACGGCGGTTATACCGGGAACCCTTTTGATGAGGCGTATGGGCTGTGCAGGAAGTGCAGGCACAGGACGATAGACCGCAGTGAGAACCCGGAGTCTGTTTTATGCAGGGATTGCAGGGAAGAACTGATCCGGCTTAAAATCCCTCCGGTATTTTATTTGATTGGCGCGGCAGTGGTTTTGATGGCGGTATTTGTGTTTACATCTTCTATGGGAGGGCTGCGGAATTTCGGGATTTACAACCAGTCCAAAAGCATGGCCGCGGACGGTTATGTGGTTACGGCATTGGACGGCCTGCTGGATATTTTGGAAGAAAATCCCGATAACAAAAATGTCGCCGTCAGGCTGGCGGATTTAGGGATGAAGTATGCGTATTACAATTATGCGGCATATGCCATAGACAATTATCTGGTGGGGAAGGAAGTTTCGGACAGCCAGTACGACAAGCTGAATGGGTACATAAGGAAACTGGACGCTTATTATGCCACTTATAATTTATATGATGAGATATGCGGGGAAGCGTTTGCCGATGCGGCGGATGAGGAAGATATAGATGAAGCTTTGGAAAAGGTTTGCCGTGAGTTATCCGCCTATATCGGCGAGGGCGGATACGATCAGGCGCTGCTGTACTACTATATGGCGTATATGTCCGCGGATGAGGAAAAAAGGATGGCCTGCCTGCAGGAGTGTGTCAGCCTGAATCCCCATTATTATGACGCCCAGGCGCAAATCGCAACTTATTACCGCTGGCAGGGGGAATTTGAAAAAGCAAGGGTTCTGCTTGAAGAGGTTTATGAAGAGAATAAAGAAGATTATGCCGTCCTGAGATCCTATGCCACACTGGAGCTTGTGGAAGGGAACCTGGAGCAGGGGCTTGCGTATGCGTCTGAGGCATTTCAGATTTATCCGGAAGGGGAATATGTACTGGATACTTACATAGTTGCCCTGGCGGCAAACGGCATGATGGAAAAGGCGAAGGGGCTTGTGGAATTATATGAAGCGGATTATGTGTTCGATGATGATTTTTATGATTTCCTTGACGGGAAGCTGACGCTGGAAGAATATTATACAGGGTAGGGCAAAGCATATATGCTTTTAATCTCCCACAAATTGTCATGTACATCTGTCGGAAAGCATTTTTCAAAGACACTCTAAGGAAATTCCCATGCCCCGAATGTGTGGCATCACCAGTAATGAAAATGGGGGCAGGGAGACTTTTTCATAGTAACTGTGCAGAAAAGACTGACGCTAAATGTAACAATATGCACACAGCCGCAAAAAAGAAATTGCTGCCATGCAGTATAATAAAGGATGAAGGAGTTTTGACATTATGATTATACCGGGGATACTGATATCTATAGTGACTTTTCCAGGAGTTGCCGTCCATGAACTGGCACATCAGGTCTTCTGCAGGATATGCCGGATACCTGTATATGAAGTGAAATATTTTCAGGTACAGAACCCGTGCGGTTATGTCCTGCACGAATCCTGCTCCAATCCATGGAAAAACCTGCTCACAGCGCTGGGGCCGTTTTTTATAAACACTTTCCTGGGGATAATGGTTACGCTGCCTGCTTATGCCAATGTTTTTAACTACAGCTCTGTGGACAGCAGGCTGGCGGTGCCTGTGAAGCTGTGCAGCTATGTCCTTTATTGGTTTGGGGTATCCGTGTTAATGCATGCTTTCCCAAGCACAGGGGATGCAAAAGCGCTTGTGGAGAGTGTCCTTAGAAATAAAGAGGTTCATTTTTTCGCGAAAGTTGTGGCGGCGCCTTTTATCGGGCTTATTTACCTCGGCGCGCTTGGTTCCGTATTCTGGCTCGATTTGGCTTACGGTATCGGGATGTCGATGCTGCTGCCGAGGCTGGTCAGCAGCTTTCTGGTTTGACATATATAACGGCAAAGAACTCATTTGCACCAATATAAAATTTGCAGGAGGGAAGGTAAAGTGGTCAGGATAACGGAGTCGGCAATGAATGGTTTTGGCTATAAGGAGTGGGTCGGTTACTTTAAGGCCAACAACCGCAGAAAGCTGGAGGTTGATTTTTCACAGGAACAGGCGCTTTCGGCAGAAGAAATAAAACTGATATTCCCTTCCATAAGGGCTTTCCGGAAAGGGGAGGGATCGGATGGCGCGCATCTGATGGAAGCCGCCAAAACCTGGGCGGGGAAAACAGGGGAACAGGATTATGTGGAGGCTATGCTATGGTTTGTCCGGGAAGAAAACCTGCATTCCGCATACTTGAAGGGATATATGGACTTTTACCAGGCAAAGGAGCTGGAGCATTCTTTTTTGGACGGAGTTTTCCGCAGGCTGCGGAAGCTTGCAGGCTTAAAATGCGAGGTTATGGTCCTGGTAACGGCGGAGATGATAGCGCTGACTTATTATGATGCTTTGTCGGAATGTACGGATTCACCGGCACTGAAAAGTATTTGCCAAAGGATGCTCCATGATGAACTCCCGCACATCATGTTCCAGTCACATACCTTAAGCCTGATGGAAAACCGTCCATCGGACAGGCTTTGCCGCATCCTGCTCATGGAAGTTACTTTGCTGGCCGTATGGTGCGCGTTCCATAAAGTATACCGGGCAGGCGGGTATACTTTCCTGTGCTTCCTGAAGGAGAACCTGGGGTATCTGCGCCAGTCAGTCTCCCTGTCGTTACGGCTCCCGTCCAAAACGGCGTAGGCAGACAGAAAGCAAACTTTTGTCCTGCCTGTTTTGCTTTCGGAGGAGCACGTCCTGTCTTTTTGCAGCTTATTTGAATGGGGTTTTACTAAACAGAAGATGATATGTTTTGGTACAGGCCGGGTCGGCTGTGAAGGGCATCCATGCCCGACACAGCCTAAAATGGCCATCCATGGCCATTTTCCCCTAGGTTTTCCGATCTTCTGTTAAGTAAAACCTCCATCCAAAACGATGCAAAAAGACAGGACGTGCCCCTCCGAAAGCAAAGCAGGCTCCTGGTTTTTGGTTAACATAAGCTTTTGAGTTTTGCCGAAAACCTTAAGTTAATGACATTTGGGAGCGAACTGTAACAACGAAGCAGGGCCGCGCCCGAAAAAAATCTAAAATACCTTGATTTCATGCAGCATTTGTGTAAAAATAGAATAAGATTTTTACATTCCATTCTTTCAGGAAAGAGGAGAATAAGTATGGGTATGAGAGGGATAGACACACAGGTCCGCAAAATACGCCGGCGGATTTTTAAGGAAGTGGCAGAGCTTGCATATCATTCGGAGGATTTGATCAATGATGTGGAAGCGCTGCCATATAAGATTGTGAATTATGACGAATCAGAATATGGAAATGTATACAGGGAACGCGCGATTATCAGGGAACGCATCCGGCTGGCCATGGGGATGTCGCTCCGGCCGGAGAATATGCCGGTGCATGTGACACAGGGGCTGGCGGAAAGTGATATTGATGAAAAATATTATGAACCCCCGTTAATGCAGGTCATTCCGTCGGCATGCAATTCCTGCCCGGAAAACCGGTATTGGGTGACGGATAAATGTATGGGCTGTGTGGCGCATCCCTGTCGTGAAGTCTGCCCCAGGGGCGCCATATCCATGAAAGACGGGAAATCCGTGATAGATCAGGAGAAATGCATCCGCTGCGGGAAATGCAAGACCGTATGCCCTTATGATGCCATTTCCCATCAGGTAAGGCCGTGCCTTTCCGCCTGCGGCGTCAACGCGATTAAAAATGACGATAAGGGCCGGGCGGTTATCGATACGGATCTTTGCGTATCCTGTGGCCAGTGTATGGTAAACTGCCCGTTCGGCGCGATTGCGGATAAATCACAGATTTTTCAGCTTATCCGGGCGATGCAGTCCGGGCGTAAGATTATCGCGCAGGTAGCCCCGGCATTTGTGGGGCAATTCGGGGCGAAGGTTTCGCCTGATATGATAAAGAGCGCATTAAAGGAACTGGGGTTTTTTGATGTATATGAGACAGCCATCGGCGCCGATATGGGGGCTATGGCGGAAGCGGAACATTATGTGCATGCAGTGGCGACGAAAGAACTGCCTTTCCTTCTGACATCCTGCTGCCCGTCATGGTCTGTACTGGCGAAGAAATTCTTCCCGGAAACCATCGATAAAATATCCAATGCCCTGACGCCTATGGTGGCGACGGCAAGGAAAATAAAGGAAGACCATCCCGATGCCAGCGTGGTATTTATCGGGCCATGCGCCTCGAAAAAGCTGGAAGCTTCCCGCAGGACAGTACGTTCGGATGTGGATTTTGTTATCACTTTTGAAGAACTGGCCGGTATGTTTGAAGCGAAAGGGATCGACTTAAATGCGGCCGCAGCCGCCGAGCCGCTGGCAGATGCCACCGGGGCGGGACGTGGTTACGGTGTGGCCGGGGGCGTGGCAAACGCCATTGAGGAATGTATCCGGGAATACTATCCGGACGTAGATGTCCATATCGAACATGCGGAGAGCCTTGCGGAATGTAAGAAAATGCTGATGCTTGCCAAGGCAGGGAAGAAAAACGGCTGCCTGATTGAAGGGATGGCATGCCCGGGCGGATGTATCGCCGGGGCAGGGACGAATATCCCGATCCCTCAGGCCGTAAAAGAAGTTGCGGGCTTTAAAGCGGCGGCAGCAAAGAGGATACCGGACAAGGACACAGGGAAAGGACTGGAAAAATAACATGAAAATCAGGACGAGATATGCGCCGAGCCCGACGGGGCGTATGCATGTGGGCAATTTAAGGACGGCATTATATGCCTACCTGATAGCGAAGCATGAAGGCGGGGATTTTATCCTCCGCATAGAGGATACGGATCAGGAACGGTATGTGGAGGGCGCGGTGGAGATTATCAACCGTACCCTGGAGAAAACCGGCCTGCTCCACGACGAAGGGCCGGACAAAGACAAAGGCGCCGGCCCGTATGTGCAGAGCGAGCGCCAGGCACAGGGCATATATTTGGAATATGCGAAAAAACTAATCGAAAAAGGGGAAGCCTATTACTGTTTCTGCGATAAGGAACGTCTGGCGGCACTGAACCGGACGGTGGCCGGGAAGGAAATCAACGTTTATGACAAGCACTGCCTTGGCTTATCCAAAGAAGAGGTAGCGGAAAAACTGGCTTCCGGCATTCCCTATGTCATCCGGCAGAATAACCCTGCGGAGGGGACGACCACTTTCCAGGATGAAATTTACGGGGATATTACAGTGGATAATACGGAGCTGGATGATATGATACTGATTAAGTCCGACGGTTATCCGACTTACAATTTTGCCAATGTGGTGGACGACCATCTGATGGGGATTACCCATGTGGTAAGGGGGAATGAATACCTTTCTTCCTCACCGAAATATAACAGGCTGTATGAGGCGTTCGGCTGGGAGGTGCCGGTTTATGTACACTGTCCGCTGATTACGGATGAAGAGCACCATAAACTGTCGAAACGCTGCGGCCATTCTTCCTATGAGGATTTGATTGAACAGGGCTTTTTGTCGGAAGCGATCGTAAATTTTGTCGCGTTGCTTGGATGGAGCCCGGAAGGGAATGAAGAAATCTTTTCCCTGGAAGAACTGGTAAAAATTTTTGATTACCGCCATATTTCCAAATCTCCTGCCGTATTTGACTATACGAAACTGAAATGGATGAACGGGGAATATCTGAAAGCAATGGATTTTGACTGTTTTTACAATATGGCGGAGCCATATCTGAAAAAAGCCATTACGAAAGATCTGGATCTTAAGAAGATTGCCGCCATGGTGAAGACACGTATTGAAGTTTTCCCGGATATTGCAGAAATGGTTGATTTCTTCGAAGAACTCCCCGCATATGATGCGTCGATGTATGCACATAAGAAAATGAAGACTACGGCGGAATCTTCGCTGGAAGTATTGGAAGAGCTGCTGCCTGCCATTGAAGCGCAGGAAGCTTTTGACAACGATTCCCTCTTTGGGATGCTTTCCTCCTATGTGGAGAAAAAGGGCTGTAAGAACGGCTACGTTATGTGGCCGGTACGGACAGCAGTCTCCGGCAAACAGATGACACCTGCCGGGGCGACGGAGATTATGGAGGTTCTTGGAAAAGAAGAATCCATAGCCCGGATAAAAAAAGGGATCGGGTTATTAAAGAATGGGTAAGGGACAGGTTTCTTTTCCGGAAAAAGTTTCGGAACAAACGCAGGAATGCCGGGAAGCCGGCGGCGTGGCCGGACAGCCCGCCCCTGCCCAGGCGCTTGCCATAGAACACGCTTCCGGGCCGATCCAGGTATTGGCCGGGCCCGGAAGCGGGAAAACTTACCTTACCATCCGGCGGATCCGTCATCTGATTTGCCATCATGGGATTTCTCCCGATAAAATCCTCGTTATTACATTTACAAAAGCAGCGGCGCTGGAAATGGAAGAGCGTTTTTTCAAACTTACGGACAGACAGTATACGGGAGTTACTTTCGGCACATTCCATGCCGTTTATTTCCGCATCCTGAGACAATCCGGCTATGGAGGCGGCAGGCTTGCCCTGGCTTCGGCGGCGGAAAAAAGGAACTGCCTGGGCCATGTGCTGAAGATGCACGGCATCATGGATACCGATAACGAACTGCTGGGAACGGTGTTTAAAGAAATCAGCAGGCAGAAAAACAACGGAATGGTGTTTAAGGAAACCGGCGGGCAGAAAAACAGCGGAATGGTGTTTAAGGAAACCAGCGGGCAGAAAAACAACGGCGGGAATGGGAATCATGCCACAGGGACAGAAGATAACGGGCAGGACTATGGAAAGCATGCCCAAAAAGCAGAGGATAACGGGCAAAGCCATGGAAATACGCAAAGCGGGGGCAGCAGAAAAGGCGTCCCTGCTATGGACGGCAATGAAGCGGAGGAAAAACTATGGCGGTTATTCCCGGTTATTTTCAGGGAATACTGCAGCCTTATGGAAGAAATGGGCAAGCTGGATTTCGACGATATGATTTATCTCTGCGGCCGGATGCTGGCGGAGCATAAAGGTATCCGTGAATACTGGCAGAACACGTTTTCACATATTTTAGTGGACGAGTTCCAGGATATCAGCCCATTGCAGTACCAGGTAATAAAGCAGTTGGCCACACCGGAGGATAATCTGTTTGTGGTGGGGGACGACGATCAGTCTATTTATGGATTCCGCGGCGCCGGGCCGGGGATCATGCGCCGGTTTATGGAAGATTACCCGGAAGCCCTGCAGCTTACATTGGATAAAAATTACCGCAGCGCGCAGCATATTGTCCGGGCTTCGCTGCTGCTGATCGCAAAGAATAAAAACCGTTTTGCCAAAGAAATCCGGGCGGAACGGAAGGAAAACGGCTGCGTGGTTTTGCGTCCCTTTAAAGAAAAAGAGGATGAGGAACGGCATCTGGCCGGAATTTTAAAAAACATGTCCCGGGAAGAACAGGGGAATACGGCTGTCATATGCCGCACAAACGCACAGTTATCGGCGTTTTCACGCCTCCTGGCACAGGAGAATATCCCTTTTTGCTGCAGGGAACGGATCGATAATCTATTTTCCGATGAAACGGCAAAGGATTTTCTTGCCTATCTGCAATATGCGGCGGATACCTGCGGCGATATTCACAATTCCGACGGCATCCATACCGCAAGGGCAGGGGCAAGGCGGGATTTCCTGCGGATTATGAACCGGCCCTGCCGATATATCCAGCGGTGCGCGCTGGACGGAGGGGACTGTTCGGAACGGGCCCTGCGGGAATTTTACAGGCAAAAGCCCTACATGCAGGATATTCTTGGCCGTTTCTTTGCCGACTTAAAGAAGATTGCAAAACTGCGCCCGTACCTGGCCATTGACTACCTCCGCAAAAGAACAGGATATGACAGTTATCTGTGCGAAGGGAAAAGGGCAGAGGAACGGCAGAAGCTGCTGGAAAAAGCATCTGAAATACAGCAGACTGCGGCAAAATGCAGGACCTTGAAAGAATGGCTGGAGGGCATAGCCATTTATACGGAGAAACTGGAGGAAAATGCCGCCGTGGAAAAGGGCACGGGGAAAGGGGTGCAGCTTGTGACAATGCACGGCTCGAAGGGTTTGGAGTATGATACCGTATTCCTGCCCCAGATCTGCGCCAGGCTGATCCCAGGCCGCAAAGCCCATACAGAAGAAGAACTGGAGGAAGAGCGGCGGATTTTTTATGTGGCAATGACCCGGGCGAAATATCGGCTGGAAATCTCCTACCATAAAGAACCGTCCCCGTTTCTGGATAAATGGGACTTAGAGCCTGTTTAAAATCTCATTTTCACAAACTGCGGCGCACATCTGGCGAAAAGCAGATTTTAGACAGGCTCTTATATTGTGAAAGGGGCATGGCAGGGCGTTTCTGATCATTCTTCTACAAATTCATCAAACTCCGCGTTATCCAGATATTCGTCGAAGGCATCGGCAACCATTTCGTATTCCTCGTCATCGTCGATATATTCCAGCACCGGTTCTGCGTTTACGTTGTTTTCATCCTCAAAATAACGGTAAAACCAGACTTCCCCTTCCTGGTTTTCGCCGTTTTCGTCCAGCGGGAGCAGGGCAATATAATCCTTTTCCCGGCATTCCAGTATCGTAACGATAGCGCATACTACATGGCTGCCGTCATCCAGATCCAATTCCACTGTCATTTCCTCGCCTTCGGTTTCGCTGTCCGTGTAAGAAGGGGCTTCCTTCCCGTAATTTTTCTTATCGGCATTGCCTGATGTTTCCCGACCGCTTTTTTTATCCTTTGCAGGATTTTGATTCTGTTTTTTTCCCATAGATACACTCCTTAACTTCCGTTCTGTCTGTTCTGCACCATTGCCGTGTTAAATTTTTTCGTCCATGCGCCACACCGCCGTCGGGATTTTGCCCTGCACCGGAACGGGCCATGCAGGCCACAAACCGGATATCCGGCCGGCCGGGCGCCGGGCATTACCTGCGGGCTGCGGCAACAGCTTCATTATAGCGGTGGAAAATACATTTATCAATATTTTTTTCGGTATTTTTACACAGAAGCGGAATTTTATGTTATACTTAAGACCTACGGTTGGAGGAGCGCATGTACAAAATAGATTGCAGACAAAGAAACAGGCCCTATCCATTGGGTGTGACAACGACAGAATTTGGCTATACTTATTTTTCCGTAGTAATAAAAAGCGGGAATGACTGCGGTATCGTTTTATATGATAGAAGAACAGGGAAGGAAACGCGGATTCCTTTCAGCGGACAGAATAAATACGGTTCCATTTACAGCTTTGCGGTAAAGGATCTTGACATCCGGCGGTATTCCTATAATTTTTACGAAGGGGGGCGTGTGTTCACGGATCCCTATGTAAAGGTGCTTTGCGGGCATGAAAAATGGGGGGAATGCGAAGGGCTGCTCAAAGGCGGCTTCCTGCAGCCGGATTACGACTGGCAGGGGGACAGGCCGTTAAAGACTCCCTATGAAGACAGCATACTCTATTGCCTGAATGTAAGGGGATTTACGAAACACAAGTCTTCGAAGGTTGCCCATAAAGGGACTTTCCGCGGCCTGACGGAGAAAATACCTTATCTGAAAGAACTCGGGATCACTGCAGTGGAGCTGATGCCTGCTTATGAATTTGACGAGTTGGAAAGGGAGAAGGGAAGGCTTGTTCCCGGCGCAGCACATCCCCCGCTTACGATGGAAGAGGCGAAAAGCCGTTTTATGGAGAAACCGATGGAAACGGGAAACATGGATAGGCCGGGAATAACGGATAACCCAGGGAAAATAGAAAATACGGATAACCCAGAGAAAACGGAAAATATGGGTAAACCGGGAAAAAACGAAAATGCGGATAAACCGTGTCAAACGGAAAACCCAATAAAAACAGAAAGCACGGATAAACCGGGGAACCCAGAAGAAACGCAGGCTCCGGGCAGCCTGAAAAATCCGGAAGAGGGCGCTAAGGGCGTTAAGCCCGAAAAGAAAAGGTATAATTGCTGGGGATATACGGAAAGTTATTACTTTGCCCCGAAAGCGGCTTTTGCGGCGGATAAGGATGCAGTGAAGGAATTTAAGGATATGGTAAAGGAGCTGCATAGAAACGGGATAGAGATCATTATGCAGTTTTATTTCCCTAATTCGGTAAATACGGGGCTGATTTTAGATGTCCTGAAATACTGGATGCTGGAATATCATATTGATGGTTTTCATTTAAAAGGGGAGCGGATCCCTCTTCAGGTAATCGCAACGGAACCTCTTCTGACAGATACGAAACTGTTCCATTATGATTTCCCCTATGGGTTGGTTTACGGGAAAGATGAAGTGCCTGCTTACCGTAATCTTGGAAATTATAATGATGAATACATGTATTCGGTACGGAGTTTCCTGAAAGGCGACGACGGCATGCTCGGGAAATTCCTTGATTTGCAGCGCAGGAACCCCGCGTATTGCGGAGTGGTGAATTATATAACGAATTATTACGGCTTTTCCCTGTCGGACATGGTTTCTTACGAAAAGAAGCATAATGAAGAAAACGGGGAGGGAAACCGGGACGGAAATGACAATAACATGACCTGGAACTGCGGCATTGAGGGCAATACCCGCAGGAAAAATGTGCTGGAGCTTCGCAAACAGCAGATGAAAAACGGTATTTCCATGCTATTTCTGGCGCAGGGAACCCCGTTGATTTACAGCGGGGATGAGTTTGGCAATACCCGTTACGGGAATAACAATCCTTATTGCCAGGATAATGAAACCGGATGGGTAAAGTGGAACACAGGGGCTTTCGGCAGGGAGATTTTCTCCTTTGTCAAAGAGGTGATCGCCCTGCGGAAGCGCCATCCTGTCCTCCATAACGGCAGTGAACTGAAAATATTGGATTATATCGGCTGCGGTTATCCGGATGTCTCTTATCACGGCGAGGAGGCATGGCGGGCGGATTTTGGTTATTCCAGCCGTTTTGCAGGCGTAATGTACTGCGGATGTTATGCGAAGAAGGTACAGGACGGAATGGAAGAGGATGATTTCTTCTATATCGCATATAATATGCATTGGCTGCGCCATTCTTTTGCCCTTCCGCAGCTGCCCAGGGGGATGAAATGGTGCCTGCTTACGGATACCGGGAAGATGGAAGGGTTCGCGGAAGAAACAGACTTTGCGGATGAACAGGAAATGCCCCAGCAGGCGCGGGTGGAACCAAGGACGATACAGATCTATATTTCCAAAAAAATAAAAACGCCAAAAGAGGCTTTAAAGCGGCAAAAGACGCCGTCTAAGAGTTTCTAGTTCGGATACCCGCGAAAGCGGGCGATGGGGGTAATATGAAAATATGGGAACATTTTAAAACAGTTACGTACCACCGTTATCTCGTGATGAAGGGATGTTTTAAGGTGGGGCTTTATTATCAGGGATTGACCCATGATCTGTCAAAGTACAGCCCTTCGGAATTCCTGGTGGGAGCGAAATATTATCAGGGAAACAGGAGCCCGAATAATGCAGAGCGGGAAGCCATCGGTTATTCCAGTGCCTGGCTGCACCACAAGGGACGCAATAAGCATCATTATGAATACTGGATTGATTACAGCACAAAGAATATACCGGGCGGCATGGCCCCGGCGCCGATGCCGAAGCGCTATGTGGTGGAAATGCTTATGGACCGCATAGCTGCCTGCAAAGTATATAAGAAAGAGGATTATACCGACCGATCGCCGCTGGAATATTATCTGTCGGGTAAAGATCCCGCCCCATTGCATAAGAAAACGAAGGCACTGCTGGAAAAACTGCTCTATATGCTGGCTGATCAGGGGGAAGAGAAGACTTTTGCCTATATCCGGCGTAAAATTTTATAGTCACCCTTTATGCGGAATAACATAAGATAAAGCATAGCATAAAGGAGTTGAAAAAATATGAATAATTGCCTTATCTTATTACTGTTACTGTTCTGCTGCGGCAATCAGGGATGTTCGGATGATTTCCGGTCCGGAGGAAGGCCGTGCGGCGAAAGAAACAACGATGGTCCCTGCGGCCGGGAATCCGGAAACGACTGCGGATGCGGCCGTGACTCTGACCGCGGATGCGGCAATGGCCGAGATTCCAGAAATGACTGCGGCAACAGCCGTGACTCCAGGAACGACTGCGGATGCGGCAGCGGCAGAGATTTGGAAAGGGGATTCACTACATTCCCGTCTCCGGGCGGCACTTGCGGATGTGAAGAAAAAGAGTGATTATGGAAAGGGCGTTCTGTATCAGGCAGGGCGCCCTTTTAAATGGGTCGAGTAGACGACCTTTAAATGCACAGCCCAGGCACGGTAAACGCATGATTTTTTAAACTTTGCTGCTTTTAACCGCTAATTTAATAA
>CANDKY010000039.1 GCA_947385425.1 uncultured Lachnospiraceae bacterium
ATAACAAGCTGTCTGATGTGGAGTTCCGGCAACTTGTACATATCCTTGAAAAATCCAAATTCTTTAAAAGCTATGTCGGCCAGAGGAAGAAACGGAAATAGGAAAACCGCTGTTGCATGGTGTATGTTTCCATGTAGCAGCGGTTTTGTGCTGGCGATATTTAGTTGAGAATGCGGCTCGATAAGCGGGAATTTATCTGTTTTCGATAATCAATTCTTTGCACTTCCATTCTTCACCCAGAACACAATATGTTTCTGTCGTATCAAGAACTGTATCGCTAAAACCGACTGCTTTATAACAATAATAAGCCGGAAGATTATTCTCAAAAACGCCCAATGATGCTTTTTTTGCTCCATATATTTCAAATACAAATTTTAGACCTAGCCGGAGCATAGCTTTTCCATAGCCTTTTCCTCTCTTGTGAGGATTTACAATAACAAATCCAAAACGTAGTTCATCCAATGATTCATCAGGGTTTCTTAGTGTAAAAAAGCCAACGATTCCTGTATCATCAAATGCAGTAAACGGCATTAGAGATTCAACAAAACAAAATTCTTTTTGCGTTATCGGATAATTACCGAGTATACCTGCTGTCCATTGATAAAATACTTTTTCATCCTGACACCATGATAATATTGTATCTACATCTGAAGCCTTATATGGTCTTATTCTAATCATACATTTTCCCTCGCAAATTCCGATTTAAACTTATGACCACATAATCCGTTATAATTTCTTTACAATTTCGATTGCAGAGATAAGTAAATTATATCGGATATTCTTTTGCGTATTCCAATTTCGGGAATCCCACTCTTCACCGCTTACATCATCACCGGCATATAATAACTGGGCAAGCGGAATATTGTAATACTGGGACACCGCAAAAAAGGCTGCCGCTTCCATTTCTACAGTTATACATCCCTCGTTTCGCCTTAATTCAACCATATCAGGAGTTTCTCTGTATATAGCATCGCTTGTCCATGTTTTCCCGGTTGTAAATGGAATCCCCATTTGTTCCAGACACGAAACAACCGTCTTAACCGTTTCTCTATGGCATTCCACTTCACGGGATGGCTCTAAATAATGATAGGATGTCCCCTCATCTCTAACCGCAGAAACAGGGATAATGATTTCTCCCACTTTGCTGTCCTTTGTCAATGCCCCTGCGCCGCCGCAGATTATAAATTTCTCACATCCCATAGCATGAAGTTCTTCAATCGTTACAGCCGCACCCGGCGCACCACAAAATGCCATTGTAATACAAAGCTTATCTGTACCATATCCATATTCATAAATCGGTATATCAAGCACTTCTGAATTAAGATAGCCAATGACAGGAAGATTGTTTTCCGAAACAAACTGTTCCAATTCCTTCCTGAAAAAAGTAACCACACATTTTTCAGGAAGGCTTTTAGCCAAAAAATTCGTTGCCTGAATAATCGGATTTTTACCAGTGTCAAATTCACATATCGGATATTTATTCTTCAATACCACATCTTTTACCTCCTTTCGACTTGCCAATGGCTACATTATACCGCAATCACTTTTTAGAGGGAATAGGCTTTACAAGTCCTGCTCCAACAGGATCAGTTTTGTGCCAATATTTATCATCCAATAGAAATCCCATCAAAATCCGTATTTATTATATATTGCACAATATCTTGAGGCAAAAGTGTGCCATATTCATCCGCATTTTTTGTCTTTACAGCCTTTCTAAGTCTCTCAGGAAATTTTTTTATGTAGTAATCCAGATACAGATAAATATTATTATCTATATCCGCCTCTATCTCTTTAATAACAGATTTTTTTGCCCTGATCTTATCTTCATTTTCTGTTATTTTAGCCTGAATCTGCGCCAGAACCTTACTGCTCAAAGGTGTTTTACGGCTAAGTTCTATAATATTCTGAAACTTATCAATCTCCTTTTGCTCATCATGATAATACATTTTTTTAATCCACTCCGCAACATCCCTGTTCGTTACATCCCGTGGAGCATGCCCATCTGTTACCCATTGTGCTTTATATGCTCTTTTCAGCTGTCCTTTAACTATATTATCACTGTTACCTGTGGAATAGAATCTCAAGATTAAATTCTCCCACTCTTCAATCAAACTGCTTTGATCTACCGCTTTCTGCGCCGAATCAATAAAATCATTCAAAATACTGACCGCTTCATCTGCTTTCGCTTCCAATTCGAGCCTCAGTTTTTCATACTGGACAAAAGTAGTTATCTCCGTCTTTCCTATAATACTTTTTACCCAGTTATTATAAACATCCAGATCATAATCGTTTCCGCTCTCCTCGCTTTCATTATGGGCATAGACTGTTCTGAGAACTTTCGCTATATCAATAATCTTCCTTAATTTCCTATGTTCATAATAAATTTCTGAATGTCCTTTTCGCAACGAATCTAGCTTGTTTATAATGCTCGAATCAATCAGAAATTTGTAGAGATTCAAAACAGCCGTCAGATATTTCGCATCTTCGCTAATAACCTGTTGCAATGGTCCAACTTCATAATTACATATCAGAAACAGATGTTTTGCAATATTGTCCTGAATTTTTTTATTCAGGCGAACTGACGCTTCTGATGACCAGAGAATGTTATTTTCCATTATCGATCACCTCCATCACTCACCTTCCTGTAAGCGGAAAGCCCGGTATATCCCAATCCCAGCGCCAAATCTTTTAATATGCTTTTGGGCTGCGGCATCTTTTTTAATCCTAGATTTTTCATGTAAAATCTAATACCAACATTGCCCCCTAAGCGTTCAGGGACTCCGTCATAGCGGATAAATCCTGTATAATTCTTGGTTGATAAAACAGTTCCCGTATACGGTTTTGGAATTCCGGGTTCAAAGCAAATTAGATATGGAACTCGCATCCGTGGAGTGGAATAAAACGTCTCCTCACTCAGCCGGGATATTATCGAAACAGCCTTTTTATAAGCCTTATTGTCTCTGCCAAGCTGGATTTCTGACAATGCGTAAATCAGTGTGACGATTGGTCTTTTACTGGAGCCTGGGCACAGCTCATACATCTCGCATATCCTGTTGATCTCTTTCCACTCGTCAGGCTGCAGATATGTCAGCTGTTTCTCATTGCCCGCAGATAATGGATGTCCATTATAAAGCATCCATTCTACACGAAGCAGTAAATATAACGCATACTGGTTTGCAGATATACAGGATGAATACTCTTCCTTCATCATAAAATCGACTATCTTTTTGCAAACATCCAATTGCTCCCGATTTAATTTATACTCTTCTCCCTCCATCTGTCTTTCTGCAATGCTTTTTCCATCAAGATAAACTTTGTTCAGCTCCTGCTGACAGACAAAGCAGATTGCCGAAGGATTATTCTGGTTAAGCATATCGTCAAATATCTTTTGGAAAGGATTGTTAACATTGCTGTCCCCAATTTCTGCAATAGTTATCCTATGGTTACAGGAATACTCTGCAATCTTGCCAAGATGATTTGTCAGCTCATCCAGGCCATTCATCCCCCTATTCGTAACAGGAAGTGTACTGACATCATCGGCGATCATTCTTATCTCACTTAAAAGCTGGAGTTTTCTTACCTCATTGCTTTTCTCATACTCTCTTTCAAATGCATTAAACAATGCATTATAGGCATATCCGTTCAAGGGTGACCGATTAACCGCCTTTACCAGCATTTCATATTGATATTTATAAGTCAGAGATTTTACATTCATATCTATCAGAGATGTTTCTGTATTTTTTCCCCTGCAGAACTCCTGATATTCTTTCCAGATATCCTCCAACGAACGGCTGCACAAACATGCCTCCACCGAAAGGGTATTTAACTGGTCTATTACACCCCTCCTCTCAAAAGCATTCTCTATCAGCACAATATTCTTCTGCAAATACTCGATATTTTCAAGCGCATAATCCAACGCTGATTTCATCTGCTTCAGTCTTTTTACGTAGGATACATCTGTGTATACATCAGGATACACATCCCATGGTTGAAAAGCAGCGGTTTTTTTACGATTATATCTGTTTAAGACATCCCACATTTTTCCATAATATTCCCTTATAAAAGTAATTTCTATATTGGCAAACCCGGCATCCTCATCCGGAATCCTGTCTTTCATGCGAATATCCTGCAATTTATGAATAATCCTTTCCATATTCTTCATAAAATTTTCATGCTCCGCTCTGCTTTCATCCAACAGAAAGTCCGTATAATCCGTGTTTGGGCCGATCATACGCAAAAACTTTTCTATCACCGTCTTCAGTTCCAAATCGGTGTCTCCCAGCCTGCGATAGCTTTCCGCATAAAAATCCATAATACTACAGATCAGATTCACCTGCTCCTCCGGTTCTATGCCATTTCTCCGCAGAAACATCTCTGCTTCCAATTTATTGCGATAGCGGAACACAAATCTGCCTTCTTCCGATTCATAGTAATGAATGTATGGAATCTGAGTCGTCAACAGCCTGAAAAGCTCACGGTTGCCATAATTTCTCCCACTGTCAAAGAAATCATCCTCATCCTTACTTATCATCCGGATTGCCAGAGAATACGGCGTATCCAGCTTAAATCTGCTAAACATCGCAATACATGTGTTAAACCGCTTCAAATCATATTTTTCGTTCAAATCATCCTGCTCCAGAATCTCCCTGTCACTTTTATCCAGTTCAATCCCCGCATTCCGAAGAGCCTCTATCATTGCATTTCCACTCTCTTCTTTCTGTTCCTCTGTACTGATCTCGGCAAGCTGATTTACCACATACTCATTGACTAATTTCTGCTCCCTGGTCAGATTATTATCAAGCTTTGGTCTGAGAGCCACCATCAAATGATAAAAATACGTAAAAATATCTCTGTCTCCATCCAGCTTTTTCCATATATGGTCCAACTGTTCCACCGGTGCAACAGAATAGGATTTTGCATTCTGTTTTAACTTTACATACTCCTGTTCTGTCAGCTTGCGGTCAGAATACACAAAAAAATTTTTTCCGTCAAAAAAGACATCTCCCTGCTTCGTATTACTCTTTACAAGAGCACCTTCTTCCCGCTTAAACCAATACCAGATTTCTCTTTCCGAACCTTTATTGTTATCATTTGCTGATTTACTATTATTCTCATTCCACTGTTTATCGACGCCCCTATAAGCTGTACACACAAGCACTATGCGTCTCCCCCGATTTTCCAAGCCACGGATAAGGTTTCCTGCATTCTCAGCAACTTTTTTATAAGATGAACTATCCCATATAATCAGAAATCTGACATCCTTTTCTCCTATGTTCTCCACTTCCTGCATCAACTCATCTAAACGCTCAAATTCTGCACTCTGCTCGCCAAAAGACAAATTATCACTTTTAATGTAAATAACCGGGTTGATTTTTTCCTGATAGATACGATAAGCCAGCGCCGCAAGCTCTATACTCTTGGAGCTTCCGGGATCGCCCTGCAATATAACCGGTGTATTAATATTTTCGGGTCTCATTTTACCATTAAGAAGATTACGCACTAATTGCACTAATACATCTTCACACTCTCTTTTTACATAAAAAACAGACTGTGGTAAATAGCCATACCATTGCGGCTCTTCAGATGAATAATTCAGAAAATTATAAAACCATTTTGCCTGTTCAATCCTTCCTAACGGGCGGTTCTCATATATCAATTCATCCGTTAATAATTGCATAAAATTGCGATTGAGCAAAAGTATGCTTTTAGAGATCATGACAGCTTTTCCACCCTTGTAAAAAACATTCTGTGCCTCTTGATCCAACTCTGCATATTCAGCATCCAGCTTTTGCCGTCTGGATAATATGTCGCATAGCTTCTCCTCTGTCCATACACCGTTGCGTTTACAGATTTCCTTCTCAAGGAACTCCATTTCCTTTCCCTGTCCGCCGCCGTACAATTCCACGCACGCCCCGCGCATATCTTTCCATGATAATACCATCTGGCGAACAGGAAATTCCTTCGGATCTTCAGGATCATATCCTACGATAACAAATTTAGAACGAATATCCATCCTTGCCATAACATAGTTCATAATTCGCTTCGCTTCATCTTCGATATACATTTCTTTCATCAACTCATCTTCAATCTCATTGAATTGATCATCCTGAATATTTTCATTGCCAAAAAGTTGAATTACCGGAAGGTTTGTCTTATTAAACAAAACACTCGGCAATTCCTTAAGCTTAACATATCTACGGGGGTGTACTTCCTCCGGAAATTCTGTTCCAAAGTCCCCGTCCCTACGACTTGTCACAACACAACTCCATGGCAGATGACATATTTCCCGCATTTTTTCAGCATTCCATTTTCTACCGACAAAAAGTACCACATTGTCTGTACGGAAACCGCTCATTAAACCAGAAACCATATCATCCGCTAATACTGTCTTATCCATCCTCATATCCACCTTTCTATAAATATTCTGCTAAATTAGCCCCAATCACATCCACATTCCTGTATCATTAATGAATGTACTGAATCTAATAAAGCCAAAGAATTATTTCCATGTATTATTTTAAATTCGAGCCAAAATTTTTTAGTCCGTTAAACCTATTAAGCACCGTCAATATATAATCATAGACGCTGATCTGTCTTTCATCCGGCATATCATATATTCTGTTCATACCAAAATATTCTATAGCTAATCATAACATATCTAACTGTCTTTATAATAGTATTTTACACAAATTATACACTCAACTTTCACACAATTTCTATAAGCTATTCTCAGATGAATGAGCCACGATGATAGATATTTCTCTGTGTCTAGAACGAAATAGAGGTGTTGGGGTATATGAAATAGAACGCCTTCTATTTCCACTCTACATAGCCTTGTGTATGCCCCTCTGGTACTATGTCAAAATGTTCAATGTCACCTACCTCTGCTATGAATCCTCTGACCATCACCAGACCAATTCCTTTGATTTCCATCAATTTATCGGCATTCTGTAATACTGTAATCGCCTACCAACGTATAATGCAGTCCATTATTTTTATCATAAATATGCTTTTTCATTTCATCCATTTTGTTAGTCTCCTCATTCTGATTTAGTAATTGCAAGTCTGACTCTCAAGAAATATTGGTAAATCATTGGTAAAATTGAGTAAGAAATACAAAAAATATTGGATTTATAAGCATTTTACCATGGCCAGTAAATCCTGCCGTGGCATACAAACAGTACTTTTATCATTGCAGTGTATTTCCTTTCGTTTTGGTGCAAAGCCTTGTATTTACTGGCTTTGCGGGAAATATTAACGGTGTCTTTGTGTGTTTTTCCGATGGCGGTATCCGGCGGATTTTCATATATCATGGCAGTGCAAAGGTGCAAATCCGGGTGCAAATACCATGGGTTTACACCCCGCTCTTTTCCGGTCTTTCAGACGTTTCCGGAAAGTCTGTGAACCTCCCTGCTGGCTTCTTCAAATCCCAGATGCGTGTAAGTGTTCAGGGTGACGCCGATATCTGAATGCCCCATAATGTATTGCAGCGTTTTGGGGTTCATACGGGCGGCCATTTTGGAACAGTAAGTATGCCTGCATACATGGGGAGTTACCTTTGGCATCTGTACTTTATAGATTTTATTGTATTTTTCACAGATGTGCCGGAAATATTTTTCCCAGTGCATGGCCACCATGGGGTGTCCGTCCTTATCAAGGAAGAGGAAACCGGCATAGCCGTCAATCACCGGCTCCGTTTTCGGTTTTATCCTCGCTTTCATAATCCTGCGGAAACATCCGGCAACTTCGGGGGGCATAGGCACCTGCCGTAACCCGCTTTCCGTTTTCGGCGGGACTATTTTATAACCAATACGGCTGTAACGCTGAAGCTGGCGGTCTACATTGATTTTCATGTTTTTGAAGTCAATGTCGGCTTTTGTAAGTCCGACAAACTCCGAAATACGCAGACCAGTGTTGAAAAGGATATAGATTCCGTCATAATATTTCCTGAAATGGCTGTCTTCCTCCACGAACTTTAAAAACCTGCGTTCCTGTTCTCTGGTAAGCGCCTCCCTTGTAACGCTGTCATTGTAAATGACTGTGGCAAGTTCGAAGCCGAACGGGTTTTTGCGTATCAGGTCATCATCCATGGCCATCTGGAATGCCGGGCGCAGAATGCCGCGTATTGTGCGGACAGTGCTGAATCCCCTGCCGTTTTTTTGGAGCTGAACCAGCCATGTTTTTGCATCGGAAATTTTTACTTGATCTATCCGCCTGTTGCCGAATTCCTCTTTTTTCAGAATATTGATGACTGTCCTGTAACCTGCTTCGGTAACGGGGCGGACGCCTGTTTTCAGGGATACATATTTTTCTACGAGTGTCGTGACCGTCAGGTTTCCGCCGTCCGGTGTAATCCGGTCGAACAGGTCGGCGGCAATCTGTTTTTCCTTTTCACGTAAGGAAAGTTCCGGTTTCTTCCCGGCCGGTATCCGGTCATTTTTATCCAGCCGCCAGGAATAGACATAGTGTGTATCACCGAAAGTGTCAGCATATTTATAGCGGTAGCGGCCGTCTGACGTTTGGATTTCTCCGTTCCGCAGTATCCGTCCCCGGTTATCCCTTCTTTTTTCATTCATTTTTTCGGACTCCTTTCTTTCCTGTGTTCCGGTGAAGAAAGGCTCCAGTGCAGCAAGTTTATTGTATCACAGGTGAGTTAAGTTGTCACTGGTTTTTGGAGGTTTTATCAAATCATAGAAGTATACCTCTTTGTAAGTCAGTCAATAGTTTCTTCTGTGTACGTGGCTGTACATCAGATTTTCTTTTCCCGTATTTATGTATCATCGAAAAAAAGTATAATACCAGTTTAAAAGTCGCAGGGACTACCCCCCCCCAGACTATCTGAAAACTCTTTCTGACCGTCCGTCATTCTCCGCTTTGGATGTATTTGGAACGCTTTTATCAGGCTTATGTTGCATCCGCTCCCCACTTTTGCCATTATATCGGCTTGATTTTGGGATACGGTTTTCGGTGCAGATGGTTTTCGGACAGTCTCCCCCGCGACTTTTATAAAACTGCGCATTTAGGAAACACCCGAAGGACGGGGACACACTAACTACTGGCATTTACATCTGTATCTTTGAAGGTAATTCTTTATCTTTTTAATTTATCATAGTATCTTAGACATATTCTTCCATGTCCGTGCCCTGCCGGGACTTCCCTTGAGCAATTATGGCAAAACCATCTGCCGCAAAATTCACATAGCCCTTCTAATTCACTCAGATTAAATTTCTTCCTGCATACCCCGCAGAGGGCATTCCCATGTTCATCCAGATTCCTTGAATTAGTTCCCACCTGTTTCTCCTTCCATTATTTTTTATAATCTTCGTCTTCTTTTTTCATCCTCATAAGCCCTTATCTGCACATCCATCAGGTTATCTGTATTAATCCGCTGAAATTCTTCATTGGACAATCTTCGCAGATAATTCCTGTGTTGTGAATATGCAGCGCCTTCCACATCACCTCTAACATCATATAGTACGTCATCCAAAGTTCCTCCCCGTTTTACCGTATCTATTTCTTTAGCGATATCAATTCCGGTCTGGCTTTTTACACCGTTAAGCATCGCTTTTCCTGCTACGCTGAAAACAGCTCCTAAAAGTCCCATCTGTATTCTCCTTTCTTTATTTTTTCTGCCTGTCTTGGCACATCATAACATACAGGATGTGTTTCCGGCTCCATTTTCCTGCAGTTTTTCGTTTTCGGATAAAAACTGCTATTGGCATGATAATCCCGGGATATGTTATTTTTGGAAATCCCGTATTCATCAACAGGTTCTGCTGCCGATATACGCTCCCTGTCAGTGTTCTTTAAAAAATTACAATCATCTTTCCCTTCTTTCCTATCTACCACCTCCACAGACTTTCTTTCCCCGTTCAGATGCTATTATACTCTTTCATGCAGACAGCTCTTTGTCCATCAAAAAATTTTTGATTTTTTAGACAATGGAAGATGCGTATATCCACATATCCTGACGGTTCCATGTCCCCCTTCATAGTTTCCTTCAATATTATATAATGTATACAGATGATAATCAAGCATATCATTTGCATGAGCAAATTATTTAGAAGACCCTTATAACGTATAATTTCAGCAGGAGGGATTCATCATGGTATAATTACGCATTCTGGAAATACTTGAAGAACAGGAATGCACAAAATGCCGTTAGTTTTTCATCTGTTTTTCAATATGACAGTATAAAAGGATATGTTTTCCCTGTCTTTGAAGCATCTTTTTCCGCTCATTTATTGACAATTTACCAGGAAATAATAAGGAACCGCATTACCTGTTATTTTCCGTTTCATCCGTCCTGCTCTGTTAGACACATGGGAAAATTCCCGTTATCGGGAAAATTTCTTCATAAAATTTTTTTAAAATTTCTGACCGTCCACATATTTTTTAAAAAAATATCGGAAAAATTTTCCGGATACCAGGATTTCTTTCGGTTCCATATCCGTAACCGGCACAAAGACAGAACGTCATTTCCTTCCTGCACAGCCCAAAATCCAAATCTCAGTCCCACGCCTCCGCCAAAACTACGGAGCCTTACAGTTCCTGCGGTGTGTTCCCTGGCATACCCATAAGGCGCTCTTCCATCCGGCAGTCCGGTTCGGTTCCGCACGGCGCATCCCGGAAAACTTTCCGGGACATGCCGCATGGGAAACGTCCGGCTCTTTTCCAGCTATCCTTATGAATACGTCACTGCAGACCTGTCTTCCGGCAAACATAGAGACAATGCCCGCCATTCGGAACAGCCTACCCCTTTCCCTTTTCCGATACCCTTTACGGCAATCCTCAAATGTCCGGTAAATGCACAAAATTCATACAGCCTTTCCCATATGTCCTCTGGTATATATCCAGTTCTTCCGGAACGCCTGTTATACCTGCAGGCTTATCCTGTAAGAGCCGGAAAGGCTGCATGTTGAAACAAAAAACTTTTTTATCATTGTAATTGGAGATACGGCAATAGGAAAAGTAAAAAATATTTTTCTGCATTTTGAAGGGAGAAAGAATATTTTAGGCAGGGACCGTATTGTTATAGGTAATTTTATGTGATATATTTAAAGTTAACAGATATATTTTAACCGCCCGGGGAAAATAAATGAACATGAAAACATACATCAAAGCGGGAAAATGTGGAGGAAAGATAGTGTGGGAGATAAAACGGAAAATAGGATAGTGGCTAATAATACCTGGGAAGAACTGGGGATATCCAATGATTTCCTGTTTGGGAAAATTATGCAGAACCCGGAACTGTGCAAGGGGCTGCTGCAAAGGATATTCCCGGAACTGGAAATAGACCGGATTGAATATCCGGAGATACAGAAGGGCATAAAACCGGATGTGGATGCAAAAAGTGTGAGGCTTGATGTGTATGTAAAAGATGGCAGAGGTACTGTTTATGACATGGAAATGCAGGTGGTAAACACAAAGGAACTTCCCAGAAGGAGCAGGTATTACCAAAGTATGATAGATTTGCAGATGATAGATAAGGGACAGACATATAAACAGTTAAACCGGAGTTATGTCATTTTCATATGCCCGTTTGATATATTTTCAGAGGGGAGGCATATCTATACGTTTGAAAACTTCTGCAAGGAGGATAAGAATATACGGTTAGATGACGGTACTGTAAAAGTATTCCTTAATTCGGAAAGCGGGATGGATGATGTAAGCAGGGAACTGAAAGCTTTCCTGGATTATGTGGCCGGGAGGAAATCAGAAGATTCCTTTGTCATGAGGCTGGAGGAAGCAGTGAGGGAAGCAAAAAAGAACCGGGAATGGAGGCATGAGTATATGACTTTGTTAATGCGTGACCAGGAGAATATTGAAAAAGGCTTTGAGCAGGGTATTGAAAAAGGTATTGAAAAAGGTATTGAAAAAGGTATCAAAAAAGGTATCGAAAAGGGTAAAATTTGGGGTTCCATTTCCATGTGCCGTGATTTTGGGATGCCAGATGACATGATTTCAAAAAAGCTGCAGGAAAAATACCATCTGTCGGAAGAAGAGGCAATGGAGTATCTGCAGGCTGAAATGGCCTGATTCCATGGACGGATATGGATTGGCATATCAGGTAAAAAAAGGGTTGCCGGATAAAATGTAAAATAGAGGAGGGATTCCTGCATTATTTTGGGAATACCCTCTTTTTTTTGCTGGCAGTAGTTAAATGGCCGGTGATTTTAATATGCGGTGGAAGAAAAGCTGTGCCTGTATGGGAACATTGCTTTTCTTTTTTGTTACAGACATTCCTGTTATATAGGTGGTTAATAATTGGAGATGGAAATTAAACAGGGCCGGTATATTTCATTTACCTGCTATTTTCGGATATAAAGTTTTCAACAGCGGATTTCGGGATTTTCCAGTTTCTCCCTATGCGGAAGGCTCTTATCTTCTTTTCTTTTAGTAGGCGGTATGCATGGTTTTTACCAATCATAAGGATACCGCAGAGTTCCTCCATGGTCAGCAGTTCGTTATATTGTTCTAACATAGTTACTCCCTCCAGTCTTTTAGTATAATGTTATATACTTCTGAAAAAATAAAAAGTCCAGGTAACGGAATAGGGTATAAAAAGGCGCGTGATAATTTAAAATAACTTTTTTTATAACATATGAATGAAAGATAAACAGTCTGGCCCCTGCAGGAAACAAATGCCGGGTTATTTACCGTGTAACACAAATTGCGTGTTTACTATTACCCGTAAGGGTAAGCGAAGTGGCACTTACGGGTAATAGTAAAATTGAAATAGTATAAAAACTTAATCATCTTATTTCCTTAAGTATCAATATTATTTTAATTATAATTAAAAGCAATGGTTTTTGCTATGGGTGTCCAGGAGAAAATTTTATTTTAATCTCTCCGGGTCTAATTCCCCGCAGCTCTGCTGCGCAACAAACTAATGACGAGCGAAGCGAGTCTCGGGCTGATACCCCGCAGCTCTGCTGCGGGGAGTTTCATTCATTAAGCACTGCCCGAAGGGAGGAACTATATGGACAATACCATGAAGAATTATTTATCTAAGGATACGACAGTAACCATAAGGCTGACACAGGAACAAAAGAAGAAAATCCAGAAAAAGGCGGGAAAACGGGGAATGACAACCAGCACGTATATGAAGGAAACTGCCATGGCCGGACTGGAGAGAAGGTGCAGCAGGGATAAAAGAAGGGTTGCGGGGATGGTCAAAAGGCAGGAGGTGCTGAATGAAATTTATGTGCTGGTAAAAAAGGACAGGGTACAGGATGAAGTACGTGAAGCAGTGGAAAAACTGCTGGAAGAGGAGGCAGGGTTATGGCAATGCTTATGATGATGCGGCGTGGGGGTTACACAAACAAGGATGCCGTGGATAATCTTATTCATTATGTCACCAGGACAAGGAGGAATGAGGACAGGGGGGATGAACTGGTTGCGTGGGGCGGGATGGGGGTCGGCTGTTACGGTGGCCCGGAACTGGCAATCACCCAAATCCGGTATGTACAGGACTGCTATGGCATAGAAGCAAGGGGCGGGAGGCGGATGTTCCATGAAGTGCTTTGTATTAGGGATGAAGAGTTTGGATGGCTGGCACACAGCTATGGGGCAGCTTACCAGATAGGGATGGGATGTGCGGGGTATTACTATTCCATGGGGTTCCAGGTGGTATTTGCAGTACACCATCCGAAGCATAAACAGCCGGACAGCAGCATAGCCAACAAATGGGTGCATATACATTTTGCGGTTAATACCATTAATTTCAGGGACGGGAGGAAGTGGCATACCAGTTTTCGGGAAAACTATGCAAGGGAAAGGGCTTTCAATGATATTATGGGGGATTTATGCGGGCTGGGGAGGAGGCATTTATATTTACCCGTGCATAAACAGGCCTGTGGATGGGCCGGGACAGCCGGTTGAATATGCAGGGAAGAAAAGAGGACAGCCGCCTATTGCTGGCTGTCTGTCCCCGGCAGGCTATTATCGTCAGGCGTCTGTTCAAACAGTTCCCCTACCGGGATATCCAGTACCCGGCTGAGTTTATCAAGGGTTTCAAACCGGATGCTGGAAATATTGTTTTCCACAATATTTTTGAAGTTCCGGTAACTCATCATATCCATCCGCTTATAAAGCCAGTATTTCGTGTGCCCCTGCCCTTCGAGTATTTCCAGAATGCGTAATCTTACCATGGCAAATCCCTCCTGTTGAAATTATAAGTTATAAGGTTTCTTCAAATAATTTGCTCATATAAATGATATGCTTGATTATCGTTCGTATACGCCATATAATATTGATGGGGCTATAAAAGAGGACGGAACCGTCAGGAAATACGAATATGCGAGTCTGCCAGTGTCTGTAAAAATTTAAATAAATTTTTTATACGGACAAAAGGGTGTCCACATGGAAGAGTATAATAGCGCCTGGGCGGGGAAAGAAAGTCTGTGGAGGTGGTAGATGGGAAAGGAGGGAAGGATGACTGCAATATTTTACAGGGCACTGACAGGGGAGTGTATGCCGGTAGCAGGGCTTGTAGAAGAATACGGGGTTTCCGCGAGGAACATATCCCGGACATCCATGCAATAAGGCAGTCCCTGTCAAATAACAGGGAACTGGTGGATGATATGGAACCTGAAAATGAGACTAGGGAAAGGTGCTGATGGTTATGTTGTAATAAGTAGGAGGAAAAGAATATAAGAGTAGAAAATGATTACTTCAAGGACTATAGGAAAGTGTCTGTTTCTAATTATATCCAGCAAATTTGTAATGATAAGCTTGATACCAATTGCAATGGCCCTAGGCTGTTCCGTGTATGTGAAATATGAAAGGAGGATGAAACAGTGAAGACCAATAAACATAGAATTCTTAATAAATTGACAGGAAGAAATATGGAAACCATATATATTTCTTTGGATGAGATGGTAAATTTGATAGATAAATATTACATTACAGAAGCTGTTTCAGAAGAAGAATATAAAGCAATTTGGAAAACGGTAACGGGCGGCTGGACAAGAGTTAAAAATTTATGGTCTAAGGATGGAAAATATGAAATGCATGTGTCACGCTATAATATGGTCAGCATTTTTAATATGAAGGACTATAATTGGATATGGATACATGAAATAGAAACAGATAAATTTTTTGAATATAGGGCTTTGTTCTACGGAAAATTCAAGAAAAAGGTAAAAGAAAAAATCAAAGCAGAAAAAAAGAGCGGGGTGTAATTATGGTAAACGGTATATTTGCAATTGTGCTGGTGGTTTGGATAGTGGTTTTGCTAATATTGTATCACAAATTTTTTGAGGTATACTATTTTGATTTGGGACATGGAATGTTAAAAGAAATTTGTACAGCTTTTTTTCTCGGGTTAATTATGACAGGGTTAACATTTTATTTATGGTGGCTGACAGCAATCATCATCATTATTGCAGGGCTGATTTTTAGAAATAAAGTATCAAGTAATATTCCCCTTATTATTGCAATTATTCTTGGAGTTATTGTGGGAATTTTGGGAATGTCTATTAGGTCGGATAATAGTACAAACACTGATGAAGCCAGCATTGTAGTAGATGTTTGTAAATGGGATTAAAAGAACAGATGGGATAACCTGCTGGAATGGATAAACTGGGCAGTTTTTCCAGTAGCAGCCAGGATGCCATGAATTCAAGGGAAGTATCAAGTATTTGGAGATTGTTTCATTCGGTCAGTGCGGGGCGTTGTCTGCAGGACTCTGCCTTGTTTATGCGATGGCATTCCTGACTGTAGCAATTGCAGCACTGGCCGCCAGGGTTAAAAAAAACGATAAAAAAATTGGGTTAATTATGGTGGCTTGGAATTAGCTGTAGATATAGGAAGAAAGAAATAATGTTTTAACTGGGATATCGGGATAGAATTTATATTTTGATTAAGAAAAGAAAGGAATACAATATGGCATTAATGATATGTCCGGATTGTGGGAAAATGGTGTCAGATAGGGCAGGCGCGTGTCCCGGCTGCGGCTGTCCTGCTGATTATTTTAAACCGGAGAGTGAAATTGTGCAAAGCAGTGAAATAAAAGCTGCAACAGGAAAAGAAGATGATGTGAGGAAGGTGAGTGATATTGAAGATGATGACGATATAATTGATGGATTTTTTTTATTGGGAATGAGAATAGAATATCCTCAAAGTGCAGAAGTATATATTCGTGTGTTAAAGATGCATAATCGCTTTGCTTATGAAGCCGAGTGTGAGTTGAGGGATAAATATAAAAGTGTAAAAGTGATGGACAGGGTGGTACGGGAGGTGATTCCGGCAGCAATAATGGAGATAAATAAAGTTGTAAGAGAAAATGTAGAATTGCTGTATAAAAATAATATATATATTTCTGAAAGTGAATTTAAAAGAAAATATGATATAGATTTTCCAGGAATGATAAAACCTATGTTAGAAGCTTATGGAGAAACAACGGAAGCAGCGGAAAGAAAAAAATTGTGGCGGGAATTTGAGCGAGCAGGGAGAAGTCATTGGGAGGGCTGGGAATTAGGAGGATTTGGGATAAAAGGTGCTATTAGCGGAGCGGTCAAAGCCGGGGCGATGAATGCAGTAACGGGTATGGGAAGGGCGATAGGTGATACAATAGTAGATGGTGCTGATGAAACCGAGGCTCAAAATGCGAAACAAAAGATATACAATGATGAGAGCCTCCAAAAAAATTTTTTCAGGTCAATGCGTGTATGCATTATGAATGCAGATATTGGGTTAGCGGAGACTTTGGCAGGCAGAAAAAAAACAGATATAATCCTCATGAGCCTGGATGCTGCAATGGAAGTTTTTGAAGCAGCAAATTTGTATGAAAAGAATTTGATTAAGAAGGCTCAAAAGTGTATTGAGGCAATTCAACTGTACCCTTTGATAACTGAATTTTATAAGCCGGTAATTCAGGCTGTGTATTTAAAGGGCGGGGATGATATAAATGAACTAATGCGCCTTATTAAATTTTGGAATATGGATGGGGATTACAAATCATTTGTATTACAGGCAGAAAAAGGAATACTGGTAAACAAATATTTTTCAGCACATAAAGAGGCAGAAAAAGCCAATTTTTCTGATTATAGCCCGTCTACATATATAAAACTAAAGGAAACCAGGAAGGAACTAATTCATGCGGTAGGGAATACAGAACTTCCTGAGATAGTGCCGTTCTGCCGTTCATTAAAGTCGTATTTTGATAATTGCCTGGATAAGGAAAACTGTTTGTCTTCAATTGAAATTATAAAGGCTGCAGATGATGAAGTACCAATAGAAGATTTTATTCACAGGATACATAATGAAAAGTCAGTATTGCCAGGATTGTTAAAAGAAATTTGGGTAAAGGGCGATTCAGATGATATACCAGAAGCGAGGATAAAAAATAAATGGCAGCTCCCGATGGAAGATATTATCTATATGTACCAGAATAAAGCGGTTTTTGGCACTATGTTTGGCGGAAAAGGATTTGTCTTAACAAACTCGTTGTTATGCGATCTCAATTCAGGCAGTATTATCGGATTAGGCCTGAGTGTGAATATTAAATATGAAGTGAAGGATTCCACAGTACGTGTCTCTAATGGCAAAGAAGAAATAATTATTGATTTGAGTACGGAAAGGCCAGCAGCAAGAAGGTTCATGTATGTCTGCCTTGAAGCATTTATTGCAGATTATTGTAAGGTACCTGAGAAAAAAATTTTTTGCCCATACTGTGGGAACCAGATTCCGCATAAGGTAAAATTTTGTAATTTTTGTGGGAAAATGAACAGATATGGGATGAAGGAGGAAATAGGCTTATGAAATGCCGGAATTGCGGTGCAGAATTTGAAGAGGGGATGTTTTGTCCTGAATGTGGGATGAAAAATACAGAAGTTGTCATCAGTGAGAATGAGGTTGCAAAGACAGCAGAGGAAGAAAGGAAAAAAGCAAGGGAGGCTGTTATTGCAGAGGCAAAAAAACGTGTGGAGGAAGAAAAAAATGAAATCCGGGAAAGAGCTGAAAAGGAGGTATGGGAAGAGGCTGTAAAAGCAGCAAAGCAGGAAGCTGCCAAAAATATATCTTTTGAGGATGAAGAAATAAGAAATGAGGCATCTAAACGTATCCGTGAAGAGGCTATCCCAAATGCAGCAGAAGAAGAAAAGCGGAGAATGCAGGAAGCAGAAAACAGGAAAATCAAAGAAGAAAAAGCTATAAACAGAAAAGCTATTATTTCTCTGATTTTGGGCATTGCTTCATGGGTTGGGATGATAACTGTTATTATACCTATGGTTGGTGGCATTTGGGCTATAGTTGATGGTGTAAAAGCATAAAAGGAAATACAAAATATAAAATGTGTGCTGTTATAGGTATAGTTTTATCCATATTGTTATATATTTTGATAATTATAGTGGGTATTTTTGGATAATATGTAATTGGTATAAATTAGAAAATTTCTTATATATGAAAAGCTATTAGACAGGGTGTAAAAGTAAAGAGGCTGAAATTATATATGATATCCTTGAAACAATAAACCAACCCAATTTCAAGGAGGTAATATATTATGGCAGCAAACGTGGAAACAATGTTCTACACAAGGGAGAAACCGTGGCACGGCTTGGGAGTAAGGGTATGGGAAGCCCCTTCCTCAGCGGATGCCCTGCGCCTTGCGGGGCTGGACTGGCAGGTGCTGCAGGAACCCATTTATACAGGCACCGGGGAAACGGTGGCAGGCTATAAGGCAAACGTCCGTGACAACGACCGGAAGGTATTAGGGGTAGTGACCGACCGCTATAAGGTTATCCAGAACCGGGAGGCTTTTGCCTTCACGGATTCCCTGCTGGGGAATGGCGTGCGCTATGAGACGGCAGGCTCCCTGCAGGAGGGGAAGAAGGTATGGATACTGGCACGGCTCCCGAGGGAGTATATCATTTCCGGGGAGCGCATTTCCCCCTACCTTGTGTTTTCCAACACCCATGACGGGAGCGGGGCAGTCAGGGTCGCGCTTACACCCATAAGGGTGGTGTGCAACAACACGCTGAACCTTGCGCTGGCCACGGCGAAACGTTCCTGGACAATGATACATACCGGGAATATAAAAGATAAAATCAGGGAGGCGGAGGACACGCTCTTCATGGCGGAGGAATACATGGACAGCCTCGGGAAGGAGTTCGGGAGGCTGCAGGGACAGAAACTTTCGGACAGTCAGGTGAAGGGATTCATTGAACAGCTTTTACCGGTGGAAAAGGATGCAACGCCGGTACAGGGCAAAAACATAAGGAGACTGAGGGAGGACATGGAAAGGCGCTATTATGACGCGCCGGATTTGCAGGATGTCGGGGACAACGCCTACCGCTTCATCAATGCCGTGTCGGATTTCGCCACGCATTCCAGGCCGCTGCGCCGGACGGCGAATTATAAGGAGAACCTGTTTATCCGCACCATGGAAGGGAACCCACTGATTGATAAGGCATACCAGCTTGTGGGTGCGGCTTAAGGCATCCGGGGGCGGGGCCATATATAATAAGGAAGAAAAAAATGCAGCCCCGGCTTATCCCGGTATTGGGATACGGGAGGGCGCATGTAATGAGGATGGGTTTATGGGAAGTAAATACAGATACCGGAAAAGAGGAGTATCCTGCGGGGTACTCCATTTTTGTCCCCAGGCACCAGATAAAGCAATAAAGGGCAGGGGATGCCCTGCAGGCTGCTGCAGGGACGGGGATACAGGGAGCTGCCCGTGGGATGACGGGATGGGCATAATACCGGGAAAACCAGGAGGCTTATGGGGGCGGATGGGATGGTAGGGGGCATATCAGCAAGTGACAGGGCTAATTTTGATGCTGCCCTAAAATGGATGGGGATTGCCAGGGTTTATAAAAAATATATGGAACCGGGAGGGCAAAGACTGCCAGCCGGAGGGAAGAAGAAAAAAGCAGGAAGGAGAGATTTTATGTACACAAAAATACCAGTTGGGGACATGTGCAGGGAGGAATGGCTGAGATTAAGGAAAACAGGGTTAGGCGGTTCGGACGCGGGGGCAGTGTGCGGGCTGAACCCGTACAGCAGCCCAATGAAGGTATACCGGGACAAGACTTGTGAGGGTATAGAAGAGCAGGACAATGAGGCCATGAGGCAGGGGCGTGACCTGGAGGAATATGTGGCACAGCGGTTTACGGAAGCCACCGGGTTAAAAGTGCGGCGTTCCAATTACATGTACCGCAGCAAAGAATACCCGTTCATGATTGCGGATGTTGACCGCATGGTAGTTGGTGAGGATGCAGGGCTGGAATGCAAGACAGTAAGCGCTTACAATGCGGATAAATGGGAGGGCGGGGATATCCCCCTCCATTATGTGCTGCAGTGTTACCACTACATGGCTGTTACAGGGAAACGTGTATGGTATATAGCGGCAGTTATCCTGGGGAGGGGGGTTCACTTACCGGAAACTGGAATGGGACGGCGGGCTGGTTGGGCAGCTTGTAGAATTGGAAAGGGACTTCTGGGATGGCTATGTAATCCCAAAGATTATCCCGCCGCCAGATGGGAGCAAAGTTTGTGATGAAGTGCTTGGGCAGTATTTCCACACGGCGAGGAAGGCAAGTGCAGTGAAGCTTGTGGGGTTTGATGAAAAGTTAAGGAGGCGTGAGGAAATCCTTGGCTCCATTTCAGAACTGCAGGAGGAACAGAAGCAGATTGAGCAGGAAGTGAAACTGTTTATGAAGGATAATGAATCTGCAAGCAGCGGGTGTTTCCGTGTCTCATGGAAGAACATTGATTCCACAAAGCTTGACACGGAGCGGATTAAGGCGGAAAAACCGGAACTATACGCGGATTACGGGAAAACATCCCATTACAGGCGGTTTGAAGTGAAAACGGCATAGGGGAGGCACAGATGGCAGGGACAGAGAAAAACACAATAAGGCTGTTAAAAGCAGATGAGATTGAATGCAGGGTTTCCACGGTGAATGAAAAGGGCGTAAGCCTGCTCCTTTATAAGGACGCAAGGGTAGACCAGAAGATACTGGATGAAACCTTCGGGATTTTCGGGTGGAAAAGGAGCCACCAGTGCATAGACGGGAACCTATACTGCACCGTGGAAGTTTTTGACAAGGAAAAGGGGGAATGGGTGTCCAAACAGGACGTAGGCACAGTGGGGCATACGGAGAAGGAGAAATCCCAGGCGTCGGATTCCTTTAAGAGGGCGTGCTTTAACTGGGGCATCGGGCGGGAGCTTTATACCGCGCCGTTTATCTGGGTGCCTGCAGGGAAGGCGGCAATCCAATGGAAAGAGGGGCAGGACGGGAAAAAGCATTATTACTGCAGCGACCGCTTTTCTGTCTGCTCCATCCAATATAATAGTAACAGGGAGATATCCGGGCTTATTATTGTAAATGGCAGCGGGCAGGCAGTATATGGGAGGGAAACCCAGGAGTTTCCCGGCGAAAAAGCGAAAACAGCACAAAAACAGGAAGCGGCGGAAAAACAGGAAGGGACGAAGGGAGCGACACAGGGGAGTGCCATTTCCAGGGAACAGATGGATTCCTTACAGGCAGAGCTTGCAAGGACGGGGGTAGCAATGGAGGCGGTACAGGAAAGGTACCGGATACAGGAACCGGAAGTAATGGGCGGGGAACTTTACAGCAGAGTGATGAATGCCCTGAAAAAGACAAAAACAGCAGGGGCAGCATAAAGACAGCTAAGGGATAAGGGATATTTCCCGGCAGCATCTGCCGGGGCAGTGCCCAGCCGTTTACAAACAATTGCCTCTGCGGACTGGCAAAATTTTAGCCTTTGTTTATCCGGGACAGGGGGAGGATAGCTGGCTGTGTTTTTCCGGCGGCTTTATCCTGTCGGTTACGGAAGTGGAAGGGCAAATGCGGGGCTTAAAAAGGAGGAAAAAATAAATGGGACATGAGGGAAAATAGATGGAATATGAAGATTTTAAGGGGCAGCTTTGTGCAGAGCTGGCCGATTTTTACGGGGAGGACGCACAGGTAGGCATAAGGAGGGTAGAAGGGAATAACGGGCAGGGCTATGACGGCCTTGAAATTGTTTTGGGGGGCATGGGTGGCCTGGCGCCAGTGATAAATACCGGGAAGCTGTATGAGGAATACCATGCAGGCACTATGGACATGTGGGGATGCATAGAGGCGGCCTACCAGATGGCGGAGGCGTTTGAATGCCCGGAAGGCATGCGGCAGCTTGCAGAAGAAATCAAGGACTGGGATTCTGTCCGGGAAGATGTCTACCCAATTTTACTCCATACCGGGCAGAACCGGAAAATGCTGCAGGATATGGTATCCATGCCGTTCATGGATTTATCCATAGCCTATACTGTCAGCAGGGAGATGCCCGGGTATGGGGACTGCCGGGTAAGGATAAGCCGGGTCCTGTTAGGGGGCTACGGGATAAGCAGCATGGAGCTGCACAGGCAGGCCATGGAGAACATGGGGAAGGGCGGCTACCATTTCCAGGACATAGCAGGCATCATTGGGGATTTAATGGGGATAGGGAAGGAGGGCATGCACCTGCCTGGCCAGTTTCCGGGGACGGAAATGTATGTCCTAACGAACCGGATAAAAAAATATGGCGCAGCAGGGATACTGGATAAAAAACTGGTGAAAGACTTTGCAGGGGGGCGTGACTTCTTTATCCTGCCCTCTTCCGTCAATGAGGTTATATTTGTCCCGGTTTCAGGAAGTGTTGGGAGGGACAGCCTCGACCGCATGGTGCGGGAGATTAATGAGGCGGAGGTGCCAATCGAAGAGCGCCTATCCGACCATGCCTATTATTATGATGCCCAGGCTGATGAAATAAGGATGTAGGGGTGCCATCAGGAATGCAGGGGCGGTTACTGCAGGAGGGGCCGGCCAGGACAGTCCGTGCAGAATATACTATCTGGCGTAAGGGATTATTTATATCCGATACATAGGGCTGCCTTACCAGGGCAGGAGAGAAAGGGGGTGGTGGGATGGATGAAATAACAAAAGCGGTTGTAATCGGAGTGCTTTCCATAGTGATTGCGGCACTGAAAGGCGAAGAATGACAGGGAGAAAACAGGCCTGCAGAAGTCAGGGCTTTTGAAAGGGAAACAAGCAGGAAGGGACGGGCGGGATGGAAAAGAAAGGATGAAGGATGCTGGATGTGCTGGCGGACGAACGGATAAAGACAGCGCTGGAAACGGCACTGGAAAAAATGCGGAGTACCAGGAAGCACTGAAACAGCAGGAAGAGACAGTGGGGCAGATGGAAAATGAGAAGCCCGGCGGGGGATGGGGGAAGATGGCGGACAGGACAGTGACCGCTGTCAACCACTGCGGTGTGGTGTACGGGGCCGCTGCCTACCGGCAGGGAATGCAGGACGGGATAAGGGGTGCGCTTGAAGTTATGAAAGCTGCCTGAATTATTAGAAAGCAGGCCCAACAGAACATACGTCAATGGTTGGGCCTGCTTTAAACACAAATTATTCAGAAGTCAATGGATGGTGTAAAACACGGAGGATGGGCTTTCTGAATATTATTCATCCGTGTTTTCAAATTCAGAAGAGACAGATTTCATATATATCATAGCCTGTTCTAAGGTTTCCTTTGACAAATTGCATCGGGTAAGCAGATTGTGCAAATTTTCATTATTAGGAATATAAGAATATTCTGATTTATTTAGGTATTCCTGATTTATAAGTAAATACTGTAATGTTGTGGCTTCTGTATAAGCGTATAAGCATAGGCGTAAAGTCTGAATTGGAATTAATTTACATCTACGAATAAGGGAATCTAATTTATATATTCTGGGTTTAATTGCATATTTGAACAAATTGCCTTTTTTAGCTTTAAGGGCATAATGGCTTTGCAGGAAAATAATAAGGGAAAGTCCGCGTATACGGTAATCCATATTCTGAAAAGAATTAAAAGCAGTCAGACAGTACTCAAGTTCTATGGGTCTAAAATTGGTTATCAGCCGATAGCAGCCGTTATAAAACTGCTTTTTTTCTTTAAAAGAGCCGGGCAGGACAATGGACACAGGTCTATTAATAAACTTTAAGGCAGTTTTCATGGCACGGATATATGATATGCCATTTTCAAATCTGGAATTATCTGTCCGGAAACACAATTGACAAAACAGGCCAAGCATAGTATCAAATGCATTAAGTGCATTAATCATAGTGGAAGAAAGGTCAATAGTGGTAATCTCATCTTCTGCGGATTGAATTTGGGTAATTAAATTATCAATAAAAGATACTATGCCTGCAGGTTCATAATTCATTTGCATTTTGTTTTCTAAATTAATATAAACTTTCTCGAAAAGGTTATGTTTATTATGCAGGCTATCCGGATATTTAATCAGCTCAGTTACTTTCAGTGACAGTTCAGGGGCATTATTTTGGCGATAGTAAAGTGATATATAATAAGCCAGATCCTGCCATTTTTCAAATCTGTCAGAGGTATTCTGCTGTGCCGGATTATGCCGGATGGGAACGTTGTCATATAGTGACCGCATGAAAACATATAGAATATCTGATAAGTAAGGGACATGGAGTGTCTGGTCATATTCAGTTAAAAATGTTTTCATCTTTATCACTAAAACATCATAATCCTGCGGGGAAGGGTTTTCAGCAGCAAAAACAGCATTGGCCATAAGTGCGGAAAGCTGGATTGACTCCTCCGTCAGATTAAGGAAACCCATCTGGAACAGTTCATTTATCTGGTTTTGATTGTAAGCAGGAAGAATGGATGAGGCAAATCCCAGAGGGATTGGAGAGCATCCAAAGCAACATAAATATTTCATGTACTCTTTTAGCAGAATACCATTATTTGCAGTATTCGTCATAGATGTTTTGTAAAAAGCTTTAATATGCCCGATTAAATTCAGGGTTGTTTTATCATAGGAGTGTTTAAATCTGGTATTGATAGTTGTATCTGACGCCATGTGGTTGTCCAAATAGCTAAACCTTGACAACACTTTTTGCATTATCTGGTCAGCATTTTCCTGTTCGGATTTCCGGAATGATTTACATTGGCCGGCAATAAGGGAAACCATAAGCACATTTTTAAGGGAAGCAGTGCAAAGCTGTTTTCCATCCTGAGACCGGAGTCATGTTCAAATATTTTGTACAGGATATCATCATGCAGTGGAGGAAGTTTATAAATATGGAATTTATGGGAATATTCCTCAGGCGGGTTGTTTACTGTAATGATAATTATATTTACCGCCATGCCTGATAAGTGCGCCAGTTCCTCGGAAAAGTTTTTGGGAAAATACATATTATCAATAACAAGCAATGAATCAGAAAAGTTTCTGTCATAGAGCGCAGAATCAGAGTCATTGGAATATGGAATGCCATTAGGAGCCTGGTATTTAATGTTTTTGAGGGCAGATTTTAAATTTGTTTTATAGAATATATAACAATAGTCCGCTAACTTCCAGGTGGTCAGGCAGTACTGCATAAAACGGCTCTTTCCGGTGCCAAAATGGCCGGAAATTATGATTTTATGATATCTAGTTAATAAGCCTTTGAGGTCTTCGGCATCTTTTTCACGTCCGAAAGTGGAATTTATGGTGGAAGTTTTTAACTGCTGGTTTTTATATGATTCAAAAATCCGCAGTTTCTTTCCGGGATAATATAAGCATAGAGAAAAGAGATGTAAAAGTAAATGTTCGGAATGTGCATCATCCGGAACAGGGATTGAATATTCGCTATATAAATTGATGATGTTATCCTTTTGTGATAAGAGTGCTTCGGTAACATGGCGGGATGCTTTTGGGTCATTATTTAAGTTGATGGAAATTAAATCTTTAAGTTTAAGGGATTTGCTACACTCAATAATTTTCTGATACTCAGAACCAAGTATAAGGTCTAATTTGATTCGGCCTGAAAAAATTTTGTCAGGTTCATCAAATAAAATTTGGTCATAGTCGATTAAATTATTGGATTCAGCAGAATAGCAGCCAATGAGATAATATAAAAATTCCTCTTTTCTGATTTTGTTTTTAGGAAACTGGGATTTAATTAATTCATATACGCTTTTTAAAAGTGTTTTTTTCATTTCGTTGCTCCAAAAAATCGTTTTTTTCCTTAAAGATTAAAGGAATATGCAAAAAGGCGTTGGCCGAACAGGCTATAATAAAATTGTACCACGAAATACGACACAATAAAAGGAGAAAATGAGAAGTTTTCATGTTGGCAGAAGGAGGAAAAAGATGGAGAAGAATATTAACTACGCACCGTTATCAGAGCAGACTTTTTTGGATTTTCAAAGACAGAAGATCCAGAATTTGAGTCTCAATGACAGGCAGGAATTGATGGAAATAACAAAGCATCAGCGTACACTCGAAAGAGACCTCTATAAAAATAACTTGAAAAAAGATCAAATGTTTTATCGCCAGCAATTGAAAGAAAAGCAGTTTCAAATTCTGGAATATGACGGGGAAGTAATAATGGAAAGAATTGCGGGCGATGGAAGAATTTTGCGGAAAGCAAAGCTTTTCGCATGGCAGATAAAAGGTTTATACCGTTTCCGTTATGAAAGTACGTCAGATGAGTTCTGGAATTTAAATCTGGCAATGGGGGGAAAGGAAATTTTAACGCCGCGATATCCTGTCGAATACTTAAAATCAACAGGGAAATTGCAGTCAACAGTACTTTTCGTGGGAATGTATGAGATGACACCGCACGAAAGAAGGGAGGCTTGGATGTGGGTCAAAAATAAACTTCTTTATATGTACGAGAATGCCCAAATACGGGTGCTTCCGCTATTGCCGGGATGGTTTTGTTGCAATAATGTATGGCATTTTTGGATATCATCTGCGGATACTTCAGCCATTGAGAGCAGGATAATTAGCAGGTTCACTGCCGAGACTTTCACCAGTCTGAATATTTCAGATATTATTGACGAATTGACGACAGAAGTGTATAACGGGTCATTCGGGGTATTATTGATTTTCAGGCTGATGGCTCTGCTCGGAAGACTGACGGTTGATGTACCGCCTCCGATGCGCCTTGCGATTGTTGGACCGGATGCCGTACAAATAGCAAAAAGATATCTAAGTACAATGGCAAGCAGTGACAGTTGTGAGGTCGCTAATGTCGATGCAGACAGGATTAATTTGATTCGCAAAAATGTATGCGAGCTTCGGGATACCGTTGCAATTTTTGTACTTTCAAATTGCGGTAGTAAATCTGTAAAAAACAGGATGCGGGATATTTTGTCATGGCAGGATGCGGGATATTTGGAAGGGAATGTAATATCAGTTCCATTTGTTTTTTGCCAGCAGGAATTTTCATCTTCATATTTGTTTGGCAAAACCGTTACCATTATGACGGAGGATATAAAAGTAGAGAAAACAGAAAGTTTTGCCAAATTACAGAATTTTTTGGTTCAAAGCATTGAGAGCGGCAGCGGATTCTGGGTTAAAAAATTTGCCCAAAATTATGAAAAAGTAAAGGAGAAAAGGTGTCCGGGAGATGATGAGCCGGTACTTTGGGTTGGCAGGGCTGTTACGGAAACAGTAATGAAAATTTTGGATCTGGATGAAGAACGAAACAAAAAAATGAGTGAGTTTTTTGATTTGAGTTTTATGGAGATACAGGAGCAAATGAATTTAAGTGCAGAGCTGCTGATTAATAAATTTAAGGACGGCATTGTACATATGGCTGATTCGGGAGAAATTCATTTTTGTACTTTAAGGGAAGCAAAATTTCCGGATGTGAGAAAAATTTATTTTGATTCTGATTTCTATTATTTCAGGCAGGGAGTTCTGGATATTGTCATTATAAAACTTAAATTGGACAGGAAATCTCTTCATATTGTAAAGCAGGAATTGGCAGAAAACGGTTATTTAAAACAATATCGGGAGACCGGTTTCCGCAGAAGTGAATTCAATATTGATGTCATTATCGGAGAAGGAGATGATAGGAAGAAAATATCAGTGATTGCAATAGGCAGGAATTTTTGGGATGAAACAGGAGGGATTGCATTATATGAAAGGGATGAGAGAGATGGTAAAAATCTTGTGTGAAGGAAAAAAGATAAAATTAAAACTGGAAGATAATGAAAAAAAATCCATGTTAATAACAGGACAATCGCGCATGGGAAAAACATTTTTTGCCTCGAATCTTGCCGCAATGCTGGCAGAGGACGGATATCTTGTACACCTGATTGATTTGGGGGAAAAGTGGGGGAAGGAGGATAAAAAACGTCTTCTGGATGCCGGAGCTGTTATGCAGAAAGCCGGAAGTGACGGGATAAATTTTGTATTTCGTTCGGCTAAAGAACTTATGGGGGCGACCAGAATTATAGCCAATGCTGTATGCTTTCAGTCTGAAAATGTAAATGCAGTTCTGCAGAATACTTTTCGGCAATTGATGGATAACGGGTGTAATATGTGGGGTATGAGCGATATTGTTGAGATATTGGAAGAAAAAATGAAAGCAAATAATAATGGGAATGAGTGGGAGGTGAAGCTGCATGACAGACTTAACAGTTTTGGGATTCCAAATATAAATTTAGGGACAGATACTGACCAAAGTTTCTCTGGCGTAAGCAGCATTTTGGAATTGTCAGGATTGGATGATACATATGTACCGATTGCAACATATTTATTTTTATTTTCGCTGCTTTGTCAGCAGAAGAGGCGTTGGAAAAATGGTTCCATGAAAAAGGGGGTTTTTGTCATTATTGACGAGTTTCAGAATCTCGAATGTGACAGGAAATCCATTATTGGAAAATGTTTAACGGAGGGACAAAAATACAAATTGAATATTATTCTCATTACACAGTTTCTAAACGGAGGTTTTCCGGATTCGGTTATCAGTCAGTTTAAACAGGGAGGATACAGGTTTCATTTCAGGCTTACAGAGGAGGAGGCTGCTATTGTAAGCAGGCAAATTGCATATAAACAGGAAGTCCGAAAGGAAATATATCAGAAATTAACGTTCCTGCCGCCGGGATGTTGTCTAATGCTCGGGTTGCATTCTGTAGAAAACCGCAGGGATGTTTCGGAACAATTCCGGTTCGTAAAAATCGAGGAGGAAGTGAAAATACAGTCCAAATGCACGAATCCATTTGCAAATTATTACGGTGGAAAAAAAGTAAAAAAGTAAAAATGGAAATAAAAAAAGATATTTCAAAAAGGAGAAAAAAGAATGAGAATTGAAGTTCCGGTATGGGAGAAATATACCTTATCGATCGAAGAAGCTGCGGAATATTTCCGCATTGGTCAGAAACGTCTTCGCCAGATTGCAGAAGAGAATCCGGATGCGGATTTCATTCTGATGAACGGAAACCGCATCCAAATAAAAAGAAAGCTGTTTGAAAAATACATTGATGCGGCAACGGCTGTGTGAGAAAATTTTAAACTGCATAGGCGAAAGGCTCCATGAGGAAATAGTTTAAAAGGATATCCCTGAGCCTTTTGCTGCAGGAAATATAAGGTGAGGGAAAGGAGTTGCATCATTTATGTACAGAAAAAGAAGAGATAACCGTGGCAGGGTATTGCGGAATGGAGAAATTCAGACGGCGGATGGAAGATACCGTTACAAATACGTGGATATCTTTAAAAAGACGCGCTATGTTTATTCATGGCGGCTGGATAAAAACGACCGGACGCCGGCAGGAAAGAGGCATGGACTGTCCCTGCGGGAGAAGGAAAAGAATATAGCGGCTGATTTTATTGACGGGATTGTACCTGACGGCGGGAATCTGACAGTACTATCACTGGTGGAAAAATATGTTGCCCTGAAAACAGGGGTAAGTCCTTCAACAGAAGCGGGATACCGGACGGTTATTAATCTCCTGAAAAGGGAAGAATTTGGCCGTAGACGCATTGATAAAGTGAAAAGTTCCGATGCAAAACTGTGGTTAGTTCAACTGCAGAAAAATGGCAGGGGATTCAGTTCTGTTCGGACAATCCGGGGGGTATTGCGTCCGGCATTCCGGATGGCAGTGGATGATGATCTGCTCCGGAAGAATCCTTTCAATTTTGAATTGTCCACTGTAATTCGTAATGACAGTACTGCGAGGGAAGCGCTTACAAGGGAACAGGAGGATAGTTTCCTTAAGTTTATTGAAGAGGACAGACATTTTAGCAGATATTACAATGGAATTTATATTCTCTTCAACACAGGTTTGCGTATTTCCGAATTCGTGGGGCTTACAAAGGCTGATATTGATTTTAAAAATATGAGGATTAATATTAACCATCAGCTTCAGCGTTACAGCGGAACCGGCTATAGAATAACCGCTCCGAAAACAAACAGCGGGGTACGTCAGGTGCCTATGACACCCGAAGTTGCAGAATGTTTCCGAAGGATTATGAAAGCAAGAATAAAGCCGAAAGCAGAACCGGTGATTGACGGTTATGCCGGTTTCCTGTTTCTTGATAAAGACGGATGTCCCATGGTAGCCATGCACTGGGAAAAATATTTCCGGCATATCTGCGAGAAATATAACGGAAAAGGGGGCGGGCGGATTTTGAAGGTGACACCTCATATCTGCAGGCATACATACTGCTCAAAAATGGCCGCTTCCCACATGAATCCTAAAACACTGCAGTACATAATGGGGCATTCGGATATCAGCGTTACATTAAATACGTATACGCATTTTGGGTTTGAGGAAGCCAGTCAGGAGATACACAGGCTGGCATCAGGTGAATGATGGAACAGAGGGGGATTTCATGCATTTAAGTGATTTTCAGCGTAAGCCGGATAAGCATGTGTTCTGATTTATCCGGATTTTCACAGGAGAAGTATTCTGTTGGGATGCCGGAATACTTTCCCTGTATTTTTCCGGAAATATTTTTGGGGCGTCCTGCCTGATGGATTACAGCCCTGATATATGGAACGTCTGTACCCGGTATTTTCAATTTATTTTTCAGATAATGGCTATGGAAAAATTTTCTTCCAATGCATTACGGTATTCCTGACATATGCAGGTTTCCGGGCAGGCCAAAAACATATTTTTTCCGGTTATTTTGCTGGTGCCTATATGTATATCCCAATATTGCAGGATGTCCATTCCTATTAATATATTTCCCTTCCTGTTATAATTCACATATATTGCATTCTGTTGGACAGGCATACCGGCAATGCGGAAATCCCTGATGGTATGCCGGAATTTCATTGCTGGGTTTTGTTTTTTTTCTTCAAACGTAACCGGTTTACTGTGGCTCATTCCTCCGGACTCAACCCCATAGCTTATTTCATACGGAACGTTATTTTCTATATCATCTGCTTTTAAGGAATCACAAAATTCATTTAAGGCGTGGAATCTGGCCAGTGGGATGGTACTAATAGAACAGCCGGTATCTATTTTTACGGAAACATTGCCAAATGGCGCTGAAATGTTATCCAGCTTAAAGGAGGCTGTTGTCATAAAGGAGCCGCCAATTCCTGTTTTGGTGGGCAGCAGTTCTATTTTAATATATTTATTCGTCATATACCACTCCGTCCTCCAGTTCCGCACTGTCGAAGAAAACAGGAGTGATTGCTTTATCCTGCCTGAACCATTTTGTGTATTCTTCTGTATTGCCGCTGCCGAAATAGACCAGCGTACCTTCCACATCATTGTTTGTCAGCAGTTCCGTATCCAGCAAAATCATGCAAGTGTCGAGTATATTGCTGAGTTGGGAAATCTTGACACGCATATTTTTGTGAAGGTCATTTAATGTATATTTTTTTTCTGTCATGGTAGTGCCATTGGTTATACTATTGGTCATATTATTAGACATTCCTTTCCGTTTCCGGTATCTGTTTTCATTATATCTGATTGTCTGGCAAATATTCCGTGTTGCCATTATATACCGGCAGGTATGTTTTCCCTGCCTGAACGGTTTATCTGTTCAAGATTAATATAGCATACGGTGTTTAAAATATCCATATAAAGACCCTTTCTTTGGTTTTGATTTGGATTAGACACCTAATTTATATCATAGACAGGGGTCTTTTTCTATTCACTAAATAAGTGAAAAGCAATATTTAATTAAAATACAGTAACTATGCGGGGATGAGCAGGTAATTCTGTTACTCCATGAATAATTCAGGATTAAAAATAAAATGTAACCTTTTGCTCACTTTGCGCGTGTTTAAAGCAAAGGAGGTGAAACACATGGATAGCGGGAAGGATATAAGGGAAGCGGTCATAAAATACAGCGATACCCTCTATAAAGTCTGTATTGTCATACTCTGCAATGAGCATGACGTTCAGGACGCCATACAGGATACATTTTGCCGTTATCTGGAAAAGAAGCCGGAGTTTCGTGATGAGGAGCATGAAAAGGCTTGGCTGATCCGGGTGGCTACCAATATCTGCCGTGACATGATACGCTTCCGAATCCGGCACCCAAAGGTTTCCATCGACGAAGTAGAAAACACCCTTGCGGCACCGTTCGTACTGGCGGCAGGTGTAGTCAGCTTTCCGGTGCGGGCGTTCGTGGCAAG
>CANDKY010000040.1 GCA_947385425.1 uncultured Lachnospiraceae bacterium
TTGAGATATATGGTCTGCAGCACCCCGAAAAGCTTAAGTTAATGACATTGGTTCATAAAGGTCGTACCTTTTGACATTTTTTATTCCGCATCGTGAATAATACATTTCCGTCCGTCACCCTATAAGGAAACATCCATGCACCACCGTCTGCCTGCCGCCCTCCTTATAAACCCGCACATCCAATATAAATTTCCCTCCTGCCCTCTGTCCTGCCCTGTTCCCGGCTATCCAGTCATTCAGGTTATCCGCGATTTCCTGCGGCGTCCTGGCATCCCAGAAAATCGTTACCGGGATACGCACATTGACCCCGCCCGGGTGCATAACCGCCGGATATTCATAAAATACCGCCGCATTTACCGCCAACCCGTAATTACTGATTTGCAATAGCCCGAAAAGCTCCGTGACGGCCGTTTCCACTGTCGTTCCCGAAAGTACATACGGCGTTGCATAATCCGCGCAGATTTCAAGGGGCGCAAGCCCTGTCTCTTCCGTCCGGAATACAAATTCCCCGCTTACCTCTGCACCGCAGTCCCCGAATAAATTCTCATTCCTTATCAAACGTGACTTTACCTGCATCCGGCTGCATAAATATATAGGCAGGCTTTTAAGCGCCATGGGAATGGAAACCCAACCGTTTCCATCCCTTTGCACCTTATCCGGCAGGGATAAAGCCGCGCCGGTTTCCTTTAGCTGCCTGTCCACCTCCTGCCGGTTCAGAACCTTTAACACAGCTTCCTCCCCGTCCACGGCAAACCCAAGCTTCAGCGTTATGCTCCCGCCGGTTCCGGCTCCGGCCGCCCTACCCGCATCTTCCGGGCAGCAGCGCAGCCTTTCATCCGTATAATATTCTGCGTAAGCTGCCAGCTTCCGGTATCCTTCCTCCTGCGTACCGTCAGCCCCAAGCATACCCAAAATACTGTCGCGTTCCAACTGGTAATGTGCCAGCACATCAATCGGATCCTCCCATACATTTGTCTGCGCAGGCAGCTCTTCATAGCAAAACCGCACTTCAAGCATGTCCTGGTTATAAACCTGGGCGGCAACAGTCCCTTCATAATAATAATGCAGCAGTTCTTCCCCGTCCGTTCCATTGCGCTGGCCCGTCATCTGCGGCGGCAGCGGGCACTCTTTCTTTGGAAAAGGCACCGGGATCTGCGCTGTCAGGTCTGTCTGCCCCGTAACCGGCTCTACAAGCCGCAGCCAGTCAGACCTTTCGTATCCCCCGATTCCTTCACGGATGTGATATTCCAAATACGGGAAACGGATGCTAAGCTGTTCCGGGCTGCCTGCCGTTTCCGGCAGAAACAGGCAGAACACACCGCTTCCGTCCGTACCTTCCGATTCCGGCTTGGATGCCAGGATCCCTTTCCCGTCCTGAATCTCCGGCTCCAGGCGGTATTTCCTTTCCTGTTTCCAACCGGACCGATAGGCACAGATAACACCTGTTCCATATGCCGATGTCAAATTATCCAGAAACCGTTCCCGCACCATATCCCGGACTGTCTCGGACACAGCCGCGCCGCCGTCCCGTACAGGGCAAATCCTGTATGACAACTGCCCTGCCAGTTTTTTCTTACTCCCAACCAGCCGGCTGACCGTCTCCGGACAGACCGCCGAAGCCCGGCAGGCCAGGCCCACATCCAACGCCTGCTCGATATCCGAAAGGAACTGCTTCTCCCATTGGTTGACATCCGCATCTACAAATTGCGCCGCCCCGTATCCTCCATCCCTGTCCGGAATCCGGATTTCCTTAGTCAAAAGCGAAACAGACAGCGGTTTCAACGCGTAATATTCCGGGCATCTGACCGTTGCGCCTGATAGCGGGACTGCATACGGCGCAATACGGAAATTATCCACAACACAGTCCCCAACGGCATAGGGCTGCCCCTGCGTATCATAAGCAAGCCTGTAGCCCTTTACAGACTGCGCAAACCCTGTATGGAATGCTTCCTCTGGTTCCAGCGGCATGACTGCCGTTTTCGCTGCCAGCGCCGGATCCTTTTCCGTACCGCCAGCGCCCCTCTGCAAATACAAATCGAAACGCAGCGGGATAATCTCCTCCCGCTTCGCCTGGATATCCACCTCAAACATAACGGACGGTGCATCCCTGCTTTCGCCGCATTCCCACCGGTAAAGCATCTCTACATATTCGCAGATCTGCCCTTTTACACTGCCCGGCAGGATACTCCGGCAATCCGAAAGCGTACACTCGGCATAAACACGCAAATCATCCTGTGAGAACTGGTCGAGGGCAGACAACAGGAGCCCGCATTCCGCTGTCTTCATCCCCCGTACATCACCCGCTAAATCACTGGCTGCCACGGAATCCCTCACTGCTTCCGGCTTCCCGCCCGCCACAGCGTCCTTCACTGGCCCAGAATCCCTGTCTGCCGCAGGCTCCCCCACTGCTTCCGGCTTCCCGCCCGCCACAACGTCCTTCACTGGCCCAGAATCCCTGCCTGCCGCAGGCTCCCCCACTGCACCACACGTAACAAAAATCTTCACGGCTCCGGCTTCCCCCCTGCCAAAGCCATAAGTCACCTTAGTATCCGGCAGTTCATGCAAACCGATGAGAAGGTCATTATATTTCCCCTCCGCCAGGCAGGAACCACAGGCAGTCTGGTTCCCCAGCACATCACGCAGCATGAGGGAAAGCACGCTGCGTTTCCCCACTGCCCCATAACGGCTCGGACCGTACATTTTCCACGCAGGGAATACAAACTGATAACCCATCTGCCCTGTATCCGCTGTGCTTACGGTTCCATTATCCGCTGCTCTGTCCGCCGTACTGCCTGTCCCTCTGTCTGCTGCCCCGTCCGTACCGCCGTCCGACGCGCCTCCTGTTCCGCTTTCCATACCGCCGCCTGTCTCCCCCGACATGGACGGCAGGATGGGACGGGACTCATATGCCCTCTTCTCCCCGTATTCCGATTCCGCCGTATAACCCAAAATCTGGAACAGCATTTGGAACCGGTTATCGGGTTTATATGGGCGGGCCAGCGTAAATCCGGCACAACCCGGCGGCAGAAGCGGCACTTTATCCCTTTCCTCATCACCATAAAACGTTATACCGCCCGGCTCCTCCCGCAGGCAGACCGCACGCACTGCATCCCCGCATGCCTGCCCGTCAAAACGCACTGCCAGGATCAGTTCCCCATATCCCTCCTCATTGAAATGATCTTCGGGCACAAAATCCTGCTCCCCATACATCCATAAATTCTCTCCCGTAACCGTACTTTCCCATAAAAGTCTCAAAAATGCGGGCATATCCGTTAAGTCCGCCAGGAAATCATTTCTTCCCGTTTCCCTGTTCCCCAAAGAAGCCGTTCCGAAAACGGAGTGGGTTACTGTAGACAATTTCGTCTGGATCACCCTGCACACGCCGCCTAATGCCGGAAGCAGCATTTTCTGCCCGCTCTGAAGCCGATCCGGGAAATAAAAGAAAAACCCGCTCAACCCCTCCGCCCCGAGCAAAGTATACAGCAATTCCGTCTCATCCCCCCGTACACCGGCCACCGCATAAATGCCCTTTTCCTTCCTGTACAGGCGGACGTTCAATACGGAGCCCCACCAAAGCGGATCCACCCCGGCGCCTTCCTTTTCCAACCGCAGCGCGCAGGAATGCCTGCCCAGATATCCATACATGGAATCCGGCAGCATCCCCAAATATTGCCTCATATCACCGCCCCCGGCAATCTCCCATCCGGAAACGCCCGTCCAGCACTTCGGACGGTAATCAAAATCCGGAATCTGCGCTATCCCGCCCAAAGCCTCCGTTTTCTCTTCCGGCAGCCAGGATGAAATCAAACCGGCCGGAATTTCCAGTAATTCCGTATCCACCGCAATCCATGCCGCATCCGGGCGGGCGCCAAGCCGCAGCCTGCAGTCCGTAACCGGACACGGGAGCGGAAACTGCTGCCGCAATACCTCATACAACGGTTTTAAGCCAGTGTCCGTATTGGCAGGCAAACCGGACTGCGGTTCAAAGATTCTCGTCCCCTGCAAAAATGCCCTTGATATCACAGCGCCGATTTCCTTCACGGAGGTATTCCCCATCAGCCGGCTTCTCAATACATGTACCGGGATTTCCCGCGGCTCTGCTATATGCAGTGTCTGCCTTCCGTCCAAAGAAGCAGTCCCCCCATAAATGCACCCTGCCAGGGCCTCCATACCGAACCTTTCGGCAAAATACCCTGCATCCGCCCGCTGCCTTCCCTCTTCCATCTGCACATTTTCCAGCTCTATCCTGCATCCGGGCCGTAGGCAGGCCGTCTCCCAAAGCGGGAATTCCCACGGCCTGCCGTTAAAATACGGATACAGCCGCCGGAATACGGACGCTGCCGTGCCCATATCCAGAATTTTATCCAAATTTCTGCCAAGGGACAACATACTCTCCCGCAGCATACCCTGTACCTTTTCTTCCGTCCGGCTTTCCGCTTCCCATGCATACGGCTGTTTCCTTCTCTCCGTCCGGCTTTCCGCTTCCCATGCATACGGCTGTTTCCTTCCTTCCGTCCGGTTTTCCTCACCTCCGGCATACGGCTGCTTCCTTCCTCCCGTCCGGTTTTCCTCACCTCCGGCATACGGCTGCTTCCTTCCTCCCGTCCGGTTTTCCTCCTCTCCGGCATATGGCCGCAGCTTGCCTAAAACAGCCGCCTCTTTCGCCAGGCGCACTACGGTATCCCCCGCAAATGCCCGGCGGACCGATCCATCCGGCATTTTAACTGCCGTTTCCCCATATCTCTGACATTCCCACTGCAGATCAATATGCGGATTGTCCTTCAGAATCCGCTCCGCATAGGAACTGAAATAAACCTCCCCCTCCGAAAAACGGGCCGCATACATTGCCGCTTCCCCGGCCCGTGCATGGTCCAGGGCATCCCCCATGCCAAACAGGCCGGCCGCAGCAACCCCCGGATTTTCCGCAAAAAGTCCGCCACGGTGCGCAATTCCCTGCCAAAGCTGCTCCGGTGCCAGGCCGTACCGCAGGGCAAGATCATTTAAAGTATCTCCCGGCCGCGTTTGGATGACAAGCTTCGGTACGGAAGCAACAACAAGGCTCATATCCGGGTTCCCGGCAAGCAGCGCCTCCGCCGCTATGCCGTAATCTTCCAGGGCTTCCGCAAGCGTACCGCATTCCGCATCCAGCCCCCGGAACAGTTCCGCGGTTTTTCCGGTTAACTGCTCCGCGGCCAGCCTCACCCAGTCCGTCAGTATCACGCCGCAGAGCGGAACCTTCTCCTGCCCGTTTCGCGCCTGCATGATTTCCTGCGGCAGTTCATAAGACGGATTGGCATTCAGCCATGCGTAATACTCCGCCAGCTTCCGGAAATCATCTTCTCCCGCCATTTTCTCATCATAACAAATAACGGTTTCATTTACCTGCAAAATAAGCTCGGGCAGCATAGGAAACAGGATACCTCCCGTCTCACTGCAGCCATCCTCATCGACAGATTCCTTTGACATCCTGACATGCACCCGGATATGCTCCGCAAAAAGCTGCCGGACAAATGCATAATCAATGGTTTCCGCCCGCAATGCTTCCTGCAGCGCACACAGATATTGCCGCCCCATCCGTTCCATTCCCTCAGGGCATAAAATACGAAACAGCAGATCCGCCAATGAAGCCATATCCTCTTCACTGATAAACAAGGGGAATGCCATACAATAATCCCCGCCTTCCGTCAGTGAACAAAAGGGGAGCAGGACCGCCGTAATACTTATCCGCCCCTGCGCACTGTCCGGATGCAGGCAGACATTGGTTAATCCGCTTCTGTTTCCATTTTCCCCCGCCCCCGTCTCCCTTCCTGCCGGGACCGACTTTTCCGCCGCTAAAGACACCTTCCCCCCTGCCGGGGCCGGCCTTTCCGCCGCTAAGTTCTCCCTCCCCTTTGCCGGAACCGGGATTTCCTCTGCCGATCCTGACGGATTTTTAAGCTGCCACGGCGTACTTTCCTCCGACCCGAACGAAAATTCCGCACGCTGGTGGAAATGGAATGAAAAAGAAATTTTAATAAACAATATTTTTATGTAGGCACTGAGTTCCAGTTCCAAATCCACTGCAAGAAGCGCGCGGCGATAGCTTTCCAACGTCATCTCGCAGAACGCCGTTATCTGTGCGGAAGCGCTGACGGCAATGATTTTAAAGTCAACATCCAGGAAGACAGTCCCCGATACTCCGGCCATCGCATAAACCTTATAATAAAACCCCTGCCGTGCGCCGGTATCTTTGGGCTGGAATACGGCAAACACCCCCTCAAACATCCCAAATGCCGTCAGCGACACCCCGCCCCTGGCAATTCCCAGATCAAAAGAACGCGATAACCCCACGGACAGCCCGATCCCTATTTTCACGACCGGGGAAAATGCCCCGTTTGTAATCTCCGGCACAGACTGTACGGCATCGCCATGGAAAACACCAAAATATATGCCCCCTTTCCCCATATAAATTCCAAACGCCATTCCCCATGACCTGGAAAAATCCCCGTTATGCGGGAATCCCAAATCCAGATAAAAACTCCCGTCCGTATACACTTCCACCAATATTTCCCCAAGGTAAAAGCGCACCGCACCCAAATCAATCTCTGAATACTGTTTCGGAAGTGTCAGCCTGCAATGGAACATGCCTGTTTCATCACTGATTTTTTTGTAAAAAAGTTCCAGGAACAGCCCCTGGAAAACCGCCAGCGGAGACTTATCCGGCACATCAATCCGGATAGCCGCGCCGTAGATTTCCGGGTCATACAATAACAGCCATATATGAAACAAATCCTGATAGGAAAAGTCCGAGGCAATAAGCCACCCGCCCTGCTTCCTGCAGGAAAAATCCGGGATGCCGGAACACGGCGCCAGTGCCTTGCGGATATTTACGACCATATCCTGTATGGAATCCCCCTCCGCTTCTAACTCCAGACGGCTGCCAATGCCCAGATAGGCAATGTGGAATTTCTGCCCGTCCGTAGCCGCATTATCAGCCGGGCTTCCGTTCTGCGCATCCCAGGAAAGCGGTTCCTCCGGGGTATATTTCTGCCCGAGGCATGACCCGGTCACAATATAACGTATCTGCCCGTCTTCGTAAGAAACCCCGATTTGCTCGATATCAACCAGGCCCGCTATGCTGCGGTTCACCTGATACAGGAAAAAAGCGGTTGTCCTTTCCCCGTCCCAGTCAATCCGGAACAGAAAATCCGACAATTTAATCCGGTCCAGCACATCCCATGGCGGCGGAAGATAGTTACGCGCATTCGGATTTACCAGACGTATCAGGCCAAGGACAATGTCGCCAAGGGTCGTATTCCCAAGGGAAACCCGAAGGCTGTGGCGGGACTGCTCCTTCTTATATACCGCTTCCAGATACTTGTCCATAAGCCCGATGCGGAACAGATATGCCTTATCCTTCCGGTAAACATTATCCACCTGCGCCAAAGCGGTAAAAATCCCAAGCTGCAAATAGACCGCCAATGCCGCTTCCTTTTCTTCCCCGCACAGCCTCAGCCGCAGCCGCGCGCCGGCTGTCGGGCGTATTCCCAGGATATCAAACCACAGTTCACAGGACACAAACAAACAAAACTCTCTTTTTTCTACCGCATAAGACACAAGAAAGTCCTGAAGCCTGACCCCGGCGGCGGCAGTGTCCGTCACTTCCCTTCCCAGCACCGCCTGTATCAATGCGCCGAGATCTACTGTCCCGTATGCCAGACCTCCCAAAAGCATCCACTCTTCCTTTTCATACACGGCAGACACGGAAAAAGCAAACTTCTGCCTGCTGCCGCCCTGCTCATAGGAAAAGGCAAGCCTGCCGGAAATCCCAAACCCCTTTTCCCCGCCGGAATAATCGAGAAATGCATGGATATTCTCCAGTTGGAATAAAAGCGTATCCGTAACCGGCAGGCTCAGCGCATCGCAAACATCCATGGAAAGCCGCAGGCTGCGCATAATCGCATTTCCCTCGATCTCCATTGAAGTAATTGCATTTGCCCCCTGCCAGAAACCGGGAAGCCGGATCCCGCTTTGGGCTGCAATCCCCTGCAAAGTTTCATCCCCCTGCAGGATAAGCCTCCCCTGGAACTGCATCTGCGGTATATAAGCCGATACCTCGCCGTACAGCTTTAACTTCCCAAGCCCCAAAGCCGCGCCTGCGGCCAAAAACAGCGTTGCGGAGGGCTTTGCACCCTGCGGCCTGCTTGCCTCCCATACCGCATCCAACCGTTCCAGCGTAAGATTAGGCAGGAAAATCTCCAGCGGCCCGTCAAGGGAGAAAATGCCCCTCGCATACTGCGGCAGGATACTGTCAAAAGTATTGCCGCCGTCCCTGCACTGGTACACCAGATCCAGGCGTTTCAGCCCAAAAGAAGAGAAAAATGCCCCTTGCGGCAAAAATATCTGCTGCGCCGGCAGGGAAAGCAGCCCGCCCAGCATTTCCATAATATCCGGGACGGCAAGCGGCGGATTGGAAACCGCCGAATACTGCCAGACATCCTGCGCCCCTCCGAACAGCCCCGTATAAAACGTTACGGCCCTGTCCTGCCCCTTCACTGCGATTTCCCATTGCATATAGGCCCTGCTAACCATCTGCGGCCCTTCGGCGCGGCGGTTTTCCTCCGTGTCCAGGACAAGCATTCCCGTCCCTTCCCCAATCGGCAGCGACACGCTCTGCCCGGCCTGCAGATTCAGTTTTAGCTGTGTATAATCAAACCGGTACGGCGCCAAAACCCCCTCCGTGGGCATGGCATCCGCCAGAAGCCATGCATAACTGTCCCACCGTGTGTCGGATTTCTTCCGTCCGGCCAGCCCTTTTAACGATACATCCGTTAATTCGCTGCCATAGGAAAGCGTCAGGTTCGTCATGGAAAATCCGGCAAACAGGCTTTCCTCCGGCTTGCCCCCGCCTGGCAGAAACGGCGCAGGGCTGCACAAAAAATCCGCCAGATCCACATTCCCCGGAACAGACAGCAGCGCCCGATAGGAAAGCGTATCTTCCGTTTCCTGCATAGTTTCTATGGAAATTCTCCCTTTCGGGATATGCAACGAAGCGTTTATGGAAGGCAGCTCCCCTTCTATGCGGACAAACTGCCCCGCATCCTGCAGGCTGCAGTCCGATAAAGACAGCGTATCCACCCCCAGCCATAAAAACAGGCTGTTGTACAATTTTGCCGCCATGCCATATTCCAGCCGTAACTGCCTGCCGCTGTATCTTCGGGTTAATTCCCGGTACAATTCCTCCATCCCTATCTTTACTGCCACTTTCCTACCTCCCAAAACCATAGACTCTTGGAAACTCCCATAAAATTTAATCCCTCCAGGCGCGCATCCCCCACAAATTGCATCGCATATCTGTCGGAAAGTATTTTTAAGACACGCTCCAGTTGTCCGCGAAACAGCCATCCGGAGGGGTTATTAACCTTTTGCATCCGTCTGGACGCCCGGAAAACAACAGCCCGCCGTCCTCCACAACAATTTCCGGCCTGCCCAGCAATTCCGTAACGGTTTCCGTGGAATAAATGGGATCGCATATAGATAAAGTCTCGAACCCGCTTCCCACCGTCATTCCCAGTTCATGCAAACCGACCTTATTCGTCAATACCGCCCCCGCCCTCATCACAAAAGAAGCGTCCGGATGCCCGAATTTTCCATGCCAGGAGCTGATAACCAGACAGGCAGGATCCGCCTCTCCCAGGAAATTTATCACCGGCTGATCCGCCGCTTCCACCACAGCCCCGTCTTCCGCCGACTCCCATACAATATTTGTATTCCCCGAGCCATGATGCGGGGCAAGCATCACCTCCGGCTTACAGGAAGAAAACCCTGTCTTCCTCCACAATTCCAGAAAGCTGTTAAATGCATGTACCGTGGAATCGCCCGGAAATACAATACATTTCCCCGGCTGCCCGTACAGGGAATAACAGACAATCAGCGATGTCGCATTTCTGTATATCTCAATGTTGTTTAGAGAACCATTCTGGGCGTCTTCCGCCAGTTCCGTTAACGCAAGCTCCCGCGCCGACACACCTCCGTTTCCGATGTTTAAGAAAGTCCCCGTATCAAAGGTCTGTAAGTTCCCGTAAAACCTCATCTGCGTCTGTAACTCACAATAACTCTGTCCGCACATCCCTCCGCCCATATAAATATCCGGCCCCTTTGGCAGGACTCCCGCCCCGTCAATATAGCCGGGGACATTCCCTATATTTCCCGCATCCGAAGCCTGAAACAGAACCGCAAATATACTCTTTATCCTATCCACATACCTCTTATAACTCCAATACTTCCTTCCAAGCTGCTCTTTGAGCATCTCAAAGAAAAGCGTAACCTGCTCTTCCGCCAACTGTACATAATTATCCGCCTCCGCAAAGCATTCCTCATACGACAGGCCGCAGGCGTCTATCTTTATTTTAATTCCTTCAAATGTAAAGGAGGAAGGCTGGGAATTTAAACACGAATAAAAAGTAAACCGGAAAACAGTATCTAACGCGGGCAAAGGGTATTGTATGGCGTACTTACATTTCAGTGTTTCCCTTCCTAAGAACCCGGTATAAGACACCTCCGCGCTTTGCCTGCATGCCGTCCGGCACGGCGTGCCATCCTCATAGCTTTCTTTAAAATAAACATTGTGACAGCACCCTAAGGGGTTTACGCTGCATTCATGGTAATGCCCATTCCCGTCCAGCATTTTCGCGGTCTTTAATGTGCCTTCCCCTTTATACCACACGCCCCTTTCATACCCGGGATACAGCTCCCTCATCAGGCGTTCCAGAAAAGACCAATGGTCAATATCCTGATGCGATATCGTAACGGCATTCAGTCCCCCCGCACAACGGATAATTTCAGCCGCATACTGCAAAACATCCTCCGGGCTGACTGCAGGGTTCTGTTCCAGCGTCCCGCAGTCAGCCAGCATACAAAACCCGTTATCAACCAGTAAGGTAAACAGCCCCTGCCCGATATTGAAAACATGGAGTTCATATGCCATATCCTTCACCTCCATCCTGATCCGGCCCGCTTTTCCCGTCCTCATACGCCGCACACCATGCCGCGTCCCCATGCTCCCCAAGAATAAACACATCCACACCGCGCTTCGGGAAGGTAAGGCCGAGCGCGCGCAGCGCAAAACTATGCAGCCGGAAAAACAGCTTTCCGCCCTTGCCCTGTATCATCGTAATCCCGCTGAAACCTGCGTTCAAAATACCCTGGATGGAAAAAGCCTTCCCGAAAATACCGTCCGTCCGGACACCGATATAATAACCGCCCCCGCTCCATGCACCGAGCAGATAAAGGCATAACGGTTCGTTTCTCCCAAGCTGCCCGGAGGAATTTAAAGATACTTTCCATACCAGCCCATTCCATTTTCCGCTCAGCGCCCCCTGTTTTAACGGGGCATTGACGGACACATATCCCAGGCCATCCGGGCTTTCACCCTCCCTTTCAAACAGGACAGCATCTATTTTCGCTCCAAAAGCTTCCGCGAACGAATCCGGACGGATCTCTGCCTTGTCCTCCGACAGACGCATACTGCTGTAATACACCTCATACTTTGCGGCATCCTTACAGATAAGCTGCAGCCCCGCGAAACCAATCCGCCCGTAGGAAAACAAATCAAGCCCTTCGCATTTTTCAAAGGAAAGAAAACCCTTTAATTCAAAGGACAGCACATCCCCCGCCACAGTCAATACGGCATCCCTTACCTGTACGGAAGCAACCGGCGGATCCGCCGCCGTATATGCAGCCTGCGTTTCCACACCGAACTTATAGGACGTCCCGGCGCCCGTACATTCCATCCTGCCGGAAAGAACAATCTGCCCGCTGTCCCATCGGCTCTCCGGCGCAAGCCTGGCGCCAAATATATGGTAAAGGGACAGCTCCAGGCGGCTCTGGAAATATATTACCGCATTCTGTCCTATCACCGCTGTCAGCTCCCTTGTACAGGCGGTAAACGGCGCGCCGTCACTTTGCTGTGCCGGCGCTCCTTCATAGTAAACCAACGCGTCAATGGCGGAACGCCCGATGGAAATACCGGACGCGCCCGAAGTAATCCTTCCGTTGGAGACGGCGGCATAAACGGCCTCCGCCTTCCCGCCCCGGACAAGCCGGAGCGCCGCCTGGAGCTGAGGGGAAAGGGAATATATGCCTGCAGTCCCCCCTAACAGGAAAACCCCCTGGAACGACTTATCATCCAGCACCTTAAGCAGCGGCCCGTAACCCTTCCGAACGGCACCGTCCTTATCATACGCCATATTAAGCACCCGTTTTAACTGGGGCGTATCCGCAAGGCAGGAACGCAGCGTTACGGTTTCCGTCGCTTTCAACACAAACAGCCTATGACTGTCCCAATCCTGCGCGGAAAAGGAAAGAAGCCACCCATCCGCCGGAAGGGAAAAAGAGAGCTCCTTTTCCCCTAACCGCAGAAATTCTTCTTTCGATTGTGCCATAAGTATGCAGTCCGGTTTCTGCAGTTCCTTCCTGGCCCATCCGGACGGATGCTCCAGCCGGATATCCGGCAGGCCCCCTTCACCCGTCTGAGCAAGCCCGGCCCAGTTCCAGATCCCGTTTTCCGGCTGCAGGCCGATGCAAATGCCGCATGGGGCAACCAGCAGTTTTTCCGTTTTCCCGGCCTGCCCGCCGGACTGCGCCGCATTATCTGTCCCCGCAGACAACAGCCGGTAGCGTTCCTGTGCCAGGATCTGTTCCAGCCGCTGTATGTCCTCCGCCAACTGTTCCCAACCTGCAGAATGCATATGCCCGTCCGGCATTCCCTGCCCGGCCCTCTGCGCACCCTCTGCCAATTGCCCCGGCCCGGCCGGCTGCATACATCCGCCAAACAGCTCCTCACCTGTGCCAATACCGCTCCAAGGCATCACCGGAAACGGAGCCGCCCATTCCCTAAACTCCTGTACTTTCGGAATATATGCCCGTGAATAGTAAGTCCCAACATCAAAAAAAGGCATCGCGGCCGGCGCTGCGTAATAAGCGCCCCGGAAAGAAATCCATGAGGTTTCTGCCGCCCCTTCCCCCACCATAACGAACTTCCCTTCCGGCTGGCCGTCTCCTGCAGCTATCAGCCCGCTTTGGCCTGTAACAAATGCTATTCTGTCTATATCCGCACAATATTCTGTTCCCGCCAGCCCGGGCATCAGCACGGTATCCTTATTTACCAGGAACTCCCCTTCCAAACCCAGATACCATTTATAAAGCGGCGCCAAATACTGCTGCCTGACGCTGTCATAAAAATAAACCTCCGCTCCCGTCTGGAACACCAGACGCACATTACCTGCAGACTTAAGCAAAACATTTTCCCCCTGGAGGGATAAAAAAGAGCTGTCCCAGTCTTTGCCGGCAGGAAGCCCTAGGTAACTTCTTGCACTATCGCCAACCGCTGCGGGGCATATACTGCACCTGCAGTCCATATCCCCGTCCGCATGCGGTGAAATAACCGGGCAGTATACCTGCCTTGTAAAATTGCATAATTCCCCCTTTGGCGTATCCTCCGGCAACATATACCGAAAGCGGATACCGCTGCCCAGCCTGCCAAACCCATCCTTTGAAACGGTAAGCGAAAAGGACAGCGTCCCATAACTGTCTGCAAGGGAAAGCGCCGCTTTCTCCCCTGATACTTTAAACGCATCACCGTTTCTGCCAAATATCCCCCTGAAATTTACCTGCGCATCCGACTCCATGGCGCCGCAGTACAAGGCAATCCAGTATTCGCCAACCATAATCTGAGGATTTTCCCCTATGCCTGCCGTAAACGACCAGCATTCCATCTCATCGCCAGGGTTTTCAATCCAAAGCAGGCGCATATCCATCTTATCCGCCAATTGCTCCAGCTTCCTGCAAAATACCGTATCAGGCGTAAATCCTTCCGGAAAAAAAACCAGGCAATTGCCAGCCTTCCAGACATCGGCGGCAGCGCCTCCGGCATCCTTACCGGGGGTATTCCCGCTGATGGCGTTCTCTCTGATGGCATTCCTGCTGGCGGCATCCCTGCTGATAGCATTCTCTCCGGTGGCATTCCTGCTGGCGGCATTCCTGCTGATGACATTCTCTTTGGCGGCATTCCTGCCGATGGCATCCCTGCCATTCACCTCCCTGCTTAGCAGGCACCATCCGTTTTTGCTTCTGTACAATGTTATCCGGTTTTGATAAATAAGCGTCATGTCCTGCATCATATCCCCCTCTTCATAAGCGCTGGATCCATTTTCAGGCATGGCATGCCGCTGCGCCCGAAAACTATACGGCAAAACAAATCCGATCCCCTGCAAGCAGCATAATATCTTCCGGATGGCCGGCAAAGGACAAATACACCGGCGCTTCACCGCCCCCTGCCGTCTGCCGGAACATTTCCACGCCCTGTATACCGATCCTGCCATACAGCCGCAGGATATCGCCAAGCGCGGATGACATTGGCACCATCTGCCGTGTCCCGTTAACCAAGACAGGAATATTTAACGAAAGGCTGCTCCTGCCCCGGAATATGATAACCGGAAGACCCGGATTATTGATGCATGCCGGGTTTTCGGAAATTGCATCGCATGCAGACTGCATTTTTTGATAACAGTCCGCTGCCAAAAGAACAAAATTATTGGAAGGATACGGATTTTCCGTATCCATGGCAGACGTAAAATGCCCCGGGTACAATACGCGGTAATACGGCTGGCGCAGCACAGGGTGCATCAGATCCATGCCGTTCGATACATAATATATGGAAGACCCTCGGTTCCCGCCGCCGGAAACCGCCATATACTGCGCCATCCGGGAAGCAAAAGGATCAAATTCCAGATATTTCCCATCCCTTCCCAGCAATATCGGATAAATCCTGGTATCCGCCGCGGAAAATCCCGTTGTATTTCCTGCATTCGTCTGGTACTGCGGCATATATACCGCGGATGTCACCTGAAGCCCCATGCCTGGCAGTACATCTGCCCAGCGTTTCTGCTCATCCATGGAACAGTAAAAATACGCCATATCCTTTTGCGCACAGCGCATCATCCTCACAAGGCATTCCCTGACATAATAAAATCCATATACAGACACCGTATCCCGGAGCCCCAGAATAAATTGCTCAAAATCCGCCCTTTGCATACTCTCTTCTGTACCGACTGTTAATCTATAGCCAGTCCGCCCCTTTGCTAATGTAATCGGCCCGGCGCCGATCTTTTCTACGGACGTCCCGATAACATCACCGGAAATAACATGGGCCAGTCTGGCTTCCGTATAGGCCCCGCTCCTGTAAACCATCTGCAAAGTTCCGTCCTCAGCTTCCTGCGGATAAAACCCGCTGCAAAACAGCCGTATCCGGGCGGACGGCCCCATACGCTGTTTCCCGCCGCAGTTGTACATTGTACGCACCACCAGCTCCTTATCCCGGAATGCCTCAAACCCAAACGACATGTCCCGCCAGAAAACCCTGTCCCCCGATACCCAAAAGCCCGTTACCGGACAGGAACTATCCTCCAGATACATCGAGCAGCCAAACCCCTCCGGAGACACCCTGTCTATACATATTCTCGGTTTCTGCAGCGGAATACGCGTCCCGGCCTGCGCAATCCTGCTCCTGGCGCTCCCATGTATCTGAAAAATGCCCACATGGTATTGTCCCAGAAATCCGCCGCCCATATCATTAGGGCTGATTAGCGCCGTACAGGTGTAATACCCATCTTTATCGGCTTCCGCCGAGAGCGTAACCGGATCCGATTCAAAAATTTCTTCCCCGCCCTTCTCCAGCCAGACTACTGCCTGCGGCAAATCACGGTAGACAGAATAAACCTTCAGTAAAATAAAAGTACCTGCCTTACCCATTCTCCTCTCAAGCTCGGCTTCCAGAATCACCAGGCCGGATGCATCAAACCGCTGCACGGCGCTTTGAATCCCCACGGATACGCCGCCCCCCGTTTCATACAGGACTGCCTGCATGGAAGCGCCTTTCGCCGGCGCAGGCGGACGGAAAGAACATAACCTGCTTTGCGGGTTGATATCATAAAAATATTGCGTCCCGTCCGCATACTCTACCATACATACACCGGTCCTGTTCCACGGGGAACTTATTTTCCAGAAAAGGCAGATCTCATTCCCGTCATAATACCCGCTGACATCCTGGAATATCCCGATTGGGACGGCAGCCTGCTCACTTATGGTTCCTCCCTGCCCTTCCGGCAGCCCGACAGATATCCGGTACAGCGGGTCGCCGCCGGATTTTTCCGTCTGTCTGCCAAAAGTTACTTCTGCACTGCATCTCCCGGATTTATCCGTGAATTCCCGGGTGTCCTCTATAGAACCATACCATTTTATGATATACGTCCCCATGTACAGCCCGGTTTCATCTGCTTCAAGCTTCCATTGCAGCCTGACAGAAACCTCTTTCTCCGTTATTTGTGTTACTTCCACACGGAAAAGATCTATCTGGTTTATAATCATTGGTTTCCCTCCTGAAAAATACCCGGATTATTCTGCGCCTCCATATTCCCCACAATAACCCCTTCCGCTATCATGGAATCCGCTCTGCCTCCTTCACAGGAAAGATTGTAAACCGTAACCGGACGGTATTCTTTTTCCACGGCATCCACCTGTGCATACCCGCCATCCGCTAATGCGGCGGCATCCGCAGCGGCCATATTCTCCGCCCTTTTCCAGCCCTCCCTTGATAAAACAGGGTGATTCCCGGTCAGATACAGGTTTTTCCCTCCTGTTTGAAGCCGGATAATATTGCTCTCCTCCCCCTTCCATATATTGATAACTTCCGCGCTCCCGTCCCTCGTCCGGATACGATCGCCGATCTTCACATCCTGTATCTTTTTTTCCGAACCGTCTTCCATACGGATTGCGGTATTTTCCGCCACACAGCCCCACATAATGGAAATCGGGCTGATTGTCGTGTCATATTCGGACTCCAGAGGGAGCGATGTTACCTGACGGCGGTACACATGGGAAACGCCGCCCCTATCCCTGCAGGTAATCAATATATCCAGCAGATAATCAAAAACATATTCTGTCCAGCCGCCGCCATACAGGAAAGAATTATCCCATTTGTTTTTATCATCCCATACAACCACATTATTGATAACCTTTACGGATATATTCTGGTTGGGATCCTGCAGCGCCGGAGCGGAAGCGAGCCGGTATCCCCCGTTTCCCTGCTTATAAATCAAATAACACCTGGCCGTAACATCGGTCACTTCAAAATAGTTTCCCGCTTTCAGGGAAACACTCCCCTCAGACGGCACTGTCAGGTTCGGGTTCCCCTGCGGATCCTTCCCGAATTTGCACAGATAATCCAAATCGGAAGTCTTGTCCGGTTCGCGGTACAGCGCAATATTTATTGTTCCTTCCTCCCCTGTTTCTCTTCCGTTTTGTATCAGCCCTCCGGCAAGCCCTGCTTCCGCCTTCGCGGCATCCCCTGCCGCCCAGTCCGCATCCCCGTAGGTGATATAATTTTCCTGCTTCTGCGGATGCACCACCACCGGTTTATCAAACGGCTCTTCCGTCAGATACCCCAGCCGTGCCGCCCATTCGGGCCTGAAATCCCGGGCCGAATCCCAGGAAGCAATCATCAGGATAATTACCTGGTCTTCCCTTTTCCCCTGCAAAACGTCGGTTTTACAGGTAAAATCAGCCGATAGCTCAGAGCCGCTTTTTACCCGCTTCGTTCCCATATGGTAAAGAAAATTTTCCGTCTCCGTATCAACAATATAAGCATTAAATTCGATCGACTCACAAAGTGGCAGTTGGACATGCGCCGCCGCGTAGACAAGGCCCAGTTCATAAGAACACGCACAGGTATAGGTAAACAAATAGTACTCTTTCCCCTGTTCCAATGAACCCTCGGACAGAAAAGCAAGCCTGTCTTCCGCCTGGCTGCTGCGTATAAAATTTCTCCCTTCCTTATGGCTCTTCATACAATAAGATAAGATTTCCGTGCTTTTTGATTCCATGCTTTCCGAACCCATATTTTTTGATCCCATACTTTTGTGTTCCATATTTTTTATTCCTTTCTGCTTACGCATTGTACCGCATCCCTTGCCCCGGCCGGCCGGAAAACATTGCAGCTACCTGAATATCGTTGAAAAACTGTACCTGCTGTTTGCGTCAGAGCCGGATTCTCCCGTGCACCGCCTTAACTGCATACTTCCTCTGCATGGGGCTGTACGCAAAAAGGACACTGCCAAAGAGTCCGTAGCAGTGTCCCAAACCATATATTGCCCCTGATTACCACTATTCCACTAAAGATTCCCCTTCTACTTAATGGATAAATTATAGCACTTTTTTGTATTTTATGCAATATTTTTTGAATATTTCCAACTCTGACGCTTAAATTTTGTTTGTCTGTCTAAGAGCCTGTTTAAAATCTCATTTCCACCATCTGTACACCCCATTTTGCGAGATCTTTGCCCCTCATTCGGTCAACGTAGCCCCACTACGCCTCCCTCATTCGGGGCAAACCTCTCACAAACTGTGGCGCATATCTGGCGAAAAGCAGATTTTAAACAGGCTCTAAGCCAAAAGATTTTAATAAAACCCTCCAGGACAACAACGATACCGGTTACGGCCGAAGCCCCATGCCGCCTTCCAATGTTATTGTCTCGCCGGACATATACTTGAAATCAGGAGATGCAAGCTGTACGCACACACGCCCGATTTCCAGCTCCGTATCGCCGTAATGCCCCATAGGCGGCATATGTACATTCTGTTTAAAGGCTTCGGGATAAGCCGCCTCAAAATTTTCAAGCTGGGCGGTCCAGGCAAGAGGACAGATAATGTTTACGTTGATCCCGTCTTTTCCCCATTCGTTAGCCGCCACACGGCTGAGCCCCCTTATGCCTTCCTTTGCCGCCGCATATGCGCATTGCCCGAAATTCCCGAACAGACCGGCTCCGGAGGCAAAGTTGATTACCGTACCCTTTGTCTCTTTCAGATAAGGGTAACACGCTTTCATATAATGGAAAACCGCATACAGCCCCGAATACAGCGCCAGATCAAACTGCTGCGTCGTATGTTCGGCAAGAGGAACCCCCGAAGCGGATGCCTGCGCATTATTTATAAGCACATCAATCCTTCCGAATTTGCTGACAGTCTGGTCAACCACATTTTTCACCACTGCCTCGTTATCGTCACCGGCGTTCACGTCAGCCTGGACGGGCAGCACCTTTATTCCGTACAGCCTCTTCAGCTCTTCCTGCGCGTCCTCCAGCTTCTTTACATTTCTTCCCGTAATTACGAGGTTTGCCCCTTCCTTTGCATAAGCAGTGGCAATCCCGTATCCGATGGAGCCGCATTTGCCGTCACGCAGCACGGCCCTTCCCCCTCCTGTAATAATTGCTGTTTTTCCTTCCAGAAATCCCATAGAAATCTCTCCTTCCTGTTATTCTACAGATATTTCCAATATATTAATGCTGCACATCCTGCATCCGTTCTTCCATATTCCTGGCAAACACGGCCCCCATCTGCTTACAGAGGACAGGTATCAGCGCATGGTCAAAGTTCTCCCGCACCGCCGGCTCCTTACCGATAACCAGCGTAAACTCCTTCCCCGGCGCGCTGGCAGGCCATTCGGGCACTTCCGGGTTCTCCGGGTTCCCTGTTTTCGCGAATGCCATCACGGAATCAAAGATCAGCTTCTCCACACGCTCTGTCACCCCTTCCTCCTGGGTACAGGGCACCAGTTCCGTATTGTGGAAGAAATAAGGGATATCCGAACAGTGCCAGGGCGTCCGTCCTCCGTCAACGTTCATATCCAGGTTAAACAGATAAGGCCATGTCCCGCCGCTGCAGTTGCTCCTTGCCCTGATATATTCAATCTCCGGCGCCCGGAACATGAAGTCCATCGTCAGGATATCCACCGGATTCCTCTCGGGATAGGCTTTCTTAAACAATTCAATCAATTCGTCCGCGTCCGTCTTCCCTGTCCCCGTGCCTTCCTTTCCGGCTTCCCCGGCCGCTTTCCCTAACTCTGCCTTTACCAGCCGGATTCCTTCTTCCTCCGTCAGCCTGGATCGGTCATATGGCATAGGCGCAAAGGATCCAAATTCCCCGAACACACTGCCTACCATCAAAGGCACATGTGCCGTCTCCTTACGGAACCCGTTTGCAATCGGTTCCCCTCTATAAAAAGCATTGGGATGCGGCACCCCGCCCACATATTCCCCGGCCTTCTCCAGTTCCGGTTTTACTTTATTGTAAGCCGCCGCCAGCGCCGCATAGGGAACCGTTTCCAAAGCTTTCACATCATCCACTTTCAGTTCTTCCATCAGCGCCCGTCCCAGCTTCTCCCCGTCTCCCTTCGCGTCCGCCAGCACAGGCCCAATCACGCCGCTCATATTAATGCCCTTGGCATACAGCCCGTCCGCCGCAGGTGTCTGCAGTAAAGTAGTCACTTTCGCACCGCCGCCCGACTGGCCGAAAATCGTCACATTTTCCGGATCACCGCCGAACTTTTCAATGTTGCCGTGCAGCCATTTCAGGGCCGCTACCAGGTCGTCCGTCCCTGCATTCCCGGAATTGGCATATTCCTCTCCAAAAGGAGACAGATCGCAATAGCCCAGCACATTCAGCCTGTGGTTCACGGACACCACCACAACCTGCCCCAGCTTACACATATTCTCTCCCTCATAGGCAACCTGCTCTATGGCGGAACCGGCGAAAAAACCTCCCCCATGAAGCCATACCATCACGGGCCTTTTCTCCCCATCCAGCCCCGGCGACCAGATATTCAGGTTCTGGCAGTCCTCATCCATCACCCAGTACCGGTGAGGCACCATCAGCTCCCCGTTCGGTTTGGGCATATCCAAAAGCGGGCATACGCAGCCATAGCTGGTAGCCTGGAACACACCCTCCCACGGTTCCACAGGCTCCGGCGCATGAAACCGCTTCGCCTTCGCATAAGGGATTCCCTTGAAGATATACACATCATCATAAAAATAACCGCGCACCTTACCGCTTACCGTCTCCACTACGGCTGTCTCCGGGTCATAAATAAACTTTTTTTCCATTTTTACCCCCATTTCCTTCTCTGTTTTATCATACCTGCCTTTTTTGTATCCGCGTTTATTGTATCTGCTTTTGTTATATCTGCTTTTGCTACATCTGTTTTTGTTGTTTCTGCTTTTGTTGCATCTGTTTTTGTTGTTTCTGCTTTTGCTGCATCTGTTTTTGCTTCTTCTGCTTTTGCTGCATATGTTTTTGCTGCTTCTATTTGCGATGCTTCTGCTTTTGTTGTATCCATGTTTGGAAGGACAGAGCACATATCACTTCAATACCTTCCAATAGCCGGATTTGTTGGAGCCAACCCGTTCAATAAACCCATACTTTTTGAGCGCTGAAATTCCTTTGTCAATCGTTGTCCTTCCCACATTCAGTTTATCCGCCAGCTTAGGTTTCGTAATATCCGGCGAATTTCTGATTTCTTCAAGAATACGCAATTGTGTCTGGTTTAAGTGGCAGGCTTTATTTTTATCACCCACTTTATCACCCACTTTATCACCCACTTTATCACCCACTTTATCATCCATTACATTGATCCATCGGAATGGGATTTTTACCACAATTGAATTTTCCCTGAATTCATACACATCCCGGCCGTATTGTTCCGTAATTTTCGGCACACCTCTTCCTGTTTTCTCACTAATATGAAGCTGCAGGAAAATTTCAGATAACTTTTTGTTTACCGGAATGGATTCCCCTGCAAAAAAACCTTCCATAGTCTGTTCCGGAGGCAGGCAGCCGCGGGACAAAATTTCAATCCTGTCCGAAAATACTGTAATCATCGGCTCATTCCCGCTTACCCACTTATTATGGACAAAAGCATTAATGACAGCCTCCCGAAACGCATCATTCTCAAAAAGCGGGACCTCTTTCCTTTCAACAATACGATCTGCTTCATCCGCCTGTATAATATTCAGGACATCGCCATAACGGAGCACCTCATCCAATGAATACAAAAGACACTGATTTCCAAACTCTCTCACGGAATACATATTATCCGCTTTGGTTTTTCCGGAGAAAATAGCAACCCTGACCGGCATATGGGAATCATCCGAAAGAAGCTGCGCCAAAATATTATATTTTCCATCCTCTGTATACAAAGACAGATTTTTCTTAAATGTATCCGGATTTAATTTCAATCCTTTCGCACCATAATAAATAAACAGCCTCTCAAAAGACAATTCCTGATAATCGGAGGGAGTATTTTCAATTGTCGGCATTCCATGCCTTAAAATATCAAACAGAAATGATTCTTTCTCCGGGTACTTCCTCAGGTTTTCCTTACTCGAACCAATCCTGATATATCTCTCCCTTGCATAAGAAACCGGAATTGATTTTGCCGCAGGTATCGTCAGCAATACCACTTTCTTTCCTTCCACAAAAGCTTCTTCAAACGTGAAATTAACATCCGGGCTAAGCTGCCTTGCAAGATAATGCTTCAGTGGTTCATTTTTCACATCCTGATTATAATTAAATCCGGTGCCTTTAATCTCGTGGGTCGCATCATCCACTCCCCAAACGAAATAAGCCTGCTTTTTTCCTTCATAAGCCGCACTGTTTGACAATGCCGATATATATTCCCCCAATTCGTCCGGTTTATACCAGTTTCCTTTAAATTCAAACCATTCGCGTTCCGAATCATACGCCCTTAATGCATTGATGATTTCTACCGCATCACTTATCTCTACCACCTGCCTGCTGCTCCGCTTTTTTATTAAGCGGCATAACAAATTTCTGCTCCCGGCTCCTGCCAAAGCCATATACGGAAACTTTGGCAGGACCGAAAGCGAGATTTCCGATATCGTTTACTATAACAGTCCGCTCCCTGCGCCGGAATTACTCTTCCTCTTCTTTGACCGCCCTCATCGCCATAAATTCCTCTTCCATAGACTTCACCAGGACAAGCCGCGCTTCCTGTATCTCCATGCCGCTCTGCCCGAAGAAGAATTTCAGGAAAACCGTGTTATGGAAGGATGGATTGAGTTCCACTTCTTCCGTCCTCCATTCCTTATCCTCCCCGGTAAGGGAAACCGTCTTTAAGATCTGCTTATCCTGGGACAAAGTAACCGGAATCTGCGCCAGGCTCCCCTGCCCGACAACTCTGCAAACCAGCTCCAGACGGTAGACGCCACGTTCCCTGATATTCAGTTCAAAAGTAACGCTGCTTCCCTTTGCCGTCGGAATCTTATCCGCAGGCAGGCTGCTTACGGCCTCCGTCACAGGCAGGCGCACAAGTTCCCCGAACGCTCCTGTCATCTCCTGTTCCGCGATAGCTGCCAACTGCCTGTCCAGTTCCTCTTCCCTGCCCATCATCCTGCGGTAAGCAGGCGTCCGGAGCAGATACCGGCAGATATTCGCCGCACTGCGCAGATACTCGCCTCTGGTAACTGTCCCTTTTTCCAGGCTTGTCATCGAATTATCCTTCTGTGAATTCTCGCCGGCATTGGCAGTCACCATAAATAAATCATTCTGTGCCCGCACCATAGCCGCCATATTCTCCACTTTCCCGGCTTTGCCCTCATCGTTTCCTTTTGCCCACCAGTCAGTCATGACGATACCGTCATATCCCCACTCGCCCCTCAGGACCGTGGTCAGCATGTCATAATTGCTGGAAGACCAGAACCCGTTGATCGGATTATAGGAAGTCATAATGGAATAAGCGCCGCCCTCGGCCACTGCAATCTCGAAACCCTTCAGATACAACTCCCGCAAAGCGCGCTCTGACACAACCGCCTCCACATCGTTGCGCTTAAACTCCTGGCTGTTGCAGGCAAAATGCTTGATTGTTCCTGTCACCCCATAACGGCCCATGCCCCTTAACTGGGCTGCCGCCATTTTCCCGGTGACAAAAGGATCCTCGCTGAAATATTCAAAGTTACGCCCGTTCAGCGGGTTCCTATGTAAATTGATCCCAGGCCCCAGCAGAGTGTCCACCTTGTTCTTACGCAGTTCCAAACCTTCCCACTCAAACAGTTCTTCCGACAACGCCTCATTAAAAGTACTTCCCAGACATGCCCCGTTCGGCATGGCAAAAGCAATACTCCCGCAGTCCATCCGTATGCCGCTCGGCCCGTCCGCACAGCAGGCCACCGGAATGCCGTAAGCCTGCAGGCTTTCCGTAACGCCTCCGAAAGCGCCTGCCGTACCCGGTGTCACCTTCGGGGAACACATTCCTTCACCCCTGACTATGCAGCATAATTCCTCATCCGACAACTGCGCCAGGAACGTTTCCATAGATACCTTGCCGTTCTCCACATCGGAAAGCCTGTATCCCTTGTCCCCGGTACAGGGCACACTCTCCGGAAGCCTTTCCCCGCGCCTTGCGCCGGGATCCATGGTACGCAAAGGGGCATCCTCATAACTTACCCGGAACCCGCCTTCCGCACCTGCTTCCGGCTTCATCCTCTGAAATGCCGTTACTGGCGCGCTGGCCTCCTCCGCTTCCTTCAGCACTTTGGTTTCTTCCAGAACCAGACTGCCTGCCGGGGCTGCGCTTCTTACATCCGTCCCTGCATAAAAGATATATTCCCCCGCTTCCAGCACCCAGCAGGACTTATGCCCGGCAGCCCCGCTGTCGTCATAGGATGCAAAACTATATTCCGGCACCGGTATATGCAATGTCTGCGACTCGCCGGGCGCCAATTCCTTCGTCTTTGCAAAACCGCACAGGCTTCTGGACGGTTTCCCAAGCGCTCCCTGGGGAGCCTGGCAGTAAACCTGCACAACTTCCTTTCCGGCAGCCGCCCCTGTATTTGTCACTTTCGCACAGACTGTAATTCCTTCGGCCTGCCCTGCCCCGCTTGCCTGCTGAGCTCCCGCCGCCTGTCCTGCGTCCGCTTCTTTGCCGGTCTGCCCCGCGCTGTCCGGATTGTCCTCCTGCGCCAGTTCTGCCTCCAGCGCAAAGGTGGTATAAGAAAGCCCGAAGCCGAAAGGATAAAGCACTCTGTCCTTTGCAAAAGTCTCAAAATACCGATAACCCACATAGATATCTTCCTGATACAGATTCCTTTTCTCATCCCCGTGATTGCAGGTGGAAGGATAATCGGCAATATCGCGGGCAATCGTATCCGTCAGCTTCCCGGAAGGCGACACCGTACCATCCAGAACATCCAGCACGCCGTTCCCGCCTTCCTGGCCCCCCTGCCATACATACAGGACTGCCGAAGGCCGGTAACGCTCCACCCATTTCATATCAATAATATTTCCGACATTCAAAAGCACGACAGTATGCTCAAAAGCCCCGCACACAAGCTGCAGCATCGCTTCCTCATCTTCTGTGAGCAGATAGCTGCCAGCCTCCGCTTTATTGTCCTGGTCTTCACCCGCCGTCCGGCCAATGACAATCACCGCCGTTTCGGATTCCTCCCTGACACTGTCAACCAGCTCCGCCGTCAAAGGCATCTCTTTCTGGAACCACGGTTCATCCCCCCAGCCCTTGCCGGTATCGAACGGGTTGTCCTTCAGCCACTCTTCATAAGCTGCCGTCAATTTCCCATTGAGCACAAAACTGCTCTTCTCCAGCGCCTCTTTAATGCCTGTCACATAGCTGGTATTCACCAAACCGCCGGAACCTGTGCCGCTCTTATAATAATTAAACTGCCCCCTGCCGAACAGCGCAATTTTCTCGCCTTTTTTTATCGGCAGTACACCCCCTTCGTTTCGGAGCATTACAATCCCTTCCGCAACCACAGCTCTGGCAGTCCTGGCATAGAGCGCGGTATCAAATACCTTGTTTTCCGCTTCTTTCTGCATATCCTTTTGCATATCCCTTTCTCCCTTCTTTTTTTGGTACATCTTTCCCTCCATTATATACCATCCGGAACGACAAAACAATTAATTATTACAATTGCCTAAAAAGCAAATATATCCTATACTTAAGGAATAACAGAACAGCAAAACAATCGAAAACGATGAAAAAAAGGAATAAAGGTTAGAAAAATGAACAAAGACAAAATCATAAAACCACTCTTATTAATTGCCGCAATCATCCTCTTCTGCTCTGTTTTTGTACGCCTCTTTTCCGGTTCGGAAACATTGGCGGAATACGCGGCCAAACATCCGGGAACTGCGCAGCCGCCTCAGGCAGGTTCCTCCGCATCGGATACCGACGGCCCCGCAGGCAATAACAAAACCCAGAACACCCGGGACGGCAAAGCCGCACCGCAAAATCCTGCCATACCGGAAACAGCCGGAAACCCGGAAGGAATGCCATCCCCTCCCTCCGGTACTGTCCCGCCGGAACAGGAACAAAATAACGGGCATACCATATTACAGGAAGAACAGGAAAAAAACGGAGGTAATGATATGGAAGCCAACCCGGATCGGACAACGTACCAAAATGGGTTTTATTATGAGCCGCTCTCTGATGAAATAATAAAAAGGATAACCGGTATTTCCTATCCGGTAACAGAAGCCGAAAAAGATAGTCCCGCTGCCAAAGCTGTTAATATCGTCAAATCTGCCGGGGACATACAGATTTCTTATGATGACCTGTGCTATATGAGTGTACTGCATTACAATTTCCATGGTGTGGAGCGCACCGGGGAATTGATATGCAACAAAGCGATTGCCCAGGATCTGGTGGAAATCTTCTATGAATTATATCAAAACGAATACCGGATAGAACAGATACGGCTTATCGATGAATACAGCGGCGACGACACGCTTTCCATGCAGGACAACAACACTTCCTGCTTTAATTACCGTGTCGTGGACGGCACTTCCAGCCTGTCCAAACACGCCATGGGGCTTGCCATAGATATCAACCCCTTCTTTAATCCTTACGTCGTGTTCCGCCCGGACGGCACCACATATATTTCCCCGCAGGGCAGCGAGGCATATGCCGACCGCTCCCAAAATTTCGCTTACAAAATAGACGAAAACGATTTATGCTACCGTCTGTTCAAGGAACACGGCTTTACCTGGGGCGGCCACTGGAATTCCTGCAAAGACTACCAGCACTTCCAGAAAGTACCCGGCTGATTTTGACTTACATTCCTGAAAATAGCTTTCCCCCAGGAAATCCCCCTCGCATATGTGGCATCACCGGTAATAAAAAAATCCGGAAACCCAATATTAGTTTTTCCTTACAATTCGTATAATCGTTACCGGCTCTGTCCCGTCCCTGCCATCCCGCCATTCCCGGCAAAAGCTGATATAACTAATCCCCCCATAGTCTTCTTCCCGGAAACCATGCCGGATACCCTCCCCCTGGAACACCTCCGCCAGAGGAGGCGTCCCGGCTCTCCTTCCTGTACCGGCCGCTCCCCTCTTCCCTCCATACCCTCCATACCGTCCTCTCTCTTCTAAGGCTCCCCCATCCCATGCCTGCCATTCCTCCATCCGGTACTTCCTGTACTTTTCCCTGTTTCCTTCACCGGGCTGAATCTTATCCTTATCCCTCCGCAGGCCGCCGGGATTTTTCTCCGTCAGAAGCGGTACAGCAATTCCCCTTTTGTCCCCGCGCATACCGCATGCTGCTTTCCCCTCCGGGGACAGCATACCAATGCGCGTCCCACCTCCCCGCATACCGCCGGCAGAGCCTGCGGTATTACACCAATAAGGACTTTGAAAGAAACTATCAGACTTCCCCTCCATTCCCCCATACTGCATAAGTAATGTCCCGCCGGCAAGCCATACTCCTGCCGCCAGACAGGCAATAGGTATTAATTTCCTCATAAAGCAGCATCCTTTGCGTCATAATATGTACTGCGGACCGCCAGCCAGATACCTTTCGGATTGCGTTACTGTAAGTTCCGGCAGTCTGCAGTATCACTAATATTCTAGTAAAGATATTTACTAATGTCAATAGTAAATATCTTTACTATGATAAACTGTTGTTACTCAGTTCTTTCAAGAAAGCAATTAACAAAGGCAGAACCATGGAGTATAGAACAAGAATCCGAAATCTCAGAGAAGATCATGACAGAACCCAACAGGAGATTGCAGATTATCTCGGCACATCCCAGACTATGTACGCCCGGTATGAACGGGGCGCAAACGAAATGCCCATCCGCCATCTGATCAGCCTGGCCCGGTATTACAATGTAGATATGAATTATATCTGCGGCTTATCTTCCCGCCAAAAACCATTCCCCAAAAAATAAACCGCCTGCAGATACCCCGCAAAGTGAGCAGCCTCCGCCACGCCATGCCCCAGCAGGTAAACCCCCGCTTCCCGCCGGCCGGCAAATATCCGGGTTTCCCAATGGAATAGGAATATCTGCAGACAGTATGAAAAAACCGGCTATAAAGCCCACCTGCAGGTTTCTGCTTTACAACCGGTACAAATCTATATCTTAGCCAATCGGTCTATACTAATTCAAGAACTACTTCCATAGCAGCATCACCCTTGCGCTGCCCTATCTTTATAATCCTCGTATAACCGCCTTTACGCTCTGCGTATCTCGGCCCGTATTCGTCAAAAAGTTTAGCAACCAGATCCACTTCTTTGGTAGCCCTCTTCTTTCCGGCATTCTTTGCCGGGACTTCTGTTACAGGATACAATACCTTTAACATCTTTCTCCTGACATGCAGCCTGGAAGGGAGATCCTTTTTGATTTCTTTCTCTACTTCATCATAAACGGTAACGGTAACACCGTTCTCAATTCTTAAAATCTTGCCGTCCTTGTCACGGTGCGTCTCGGAAAGAACTGCTTTTGTATCCTTGTCGACAATCTGCTTTACCCGCTTGCCGTCTGCATTTTTGCGCGGCACCTTTGCAGTTACTTTAACCATCTCATAGTTATCTTTTTCCTTTACAGCCATTGCGATAAGGCCCTCTGCAATTTTCTGTACTTCCTTCGCCTTTGCCTGTGTCGTAATAATCTTTCCGTGATACAGCAGATTCGTTACCTGATTCCTGAGTAATGCTTTCCTCTGGGAAGATGTCCTCCCAAGTTTTCTGTACTTTGCCATTTTTACGGCTCCTTTCTTTTTCAATTCCGCCAAATCCGCCCGCCCCTTTTCCGGTACAGGCAGACCCGGCCTTAGAACGTGTCTTAAATTCATTCCCGCAATTATCAAACACGCCCCGGGGAACTTGTCACAAAATAATATACGCAGATCATTTCGCGGCATATTCTCCCATGGCACATCCGGCCATGCCCTTCGGACTTACTTACCGAATGCGGCTGCCATCTATGAGCCCACATGCAAATGCCGTTCGGGCTTACTCTGCATGTGATTTCATCGTTGCCAGGAAACTTACGCTTCTTCGCTCGGGTTAAGCTGCAGGCCAAGTTCCTTTAATTTAGCCAGCACTTCTTCTAAAGATTTGCGCCCGAGATTCCTTACTTTCATCATATCCTCGGAAGTCCTGTTGGTCAGTTCTTCCACTGTATTGATACCGGCCCTCTTTAAACAATTGTAGGAACGGACAGACAATTCCAGTTCGTCAATGCTCATTTCCAATACTTTTTCCTTCTCATCGTCTTCCTTCTCTACCATGACTTCCGCCGTCCTGGCATTTTCGGATAAGTCGATGAAAAGATTTAAATGTTCGCTCAGCACCTTTGCAGCAAGGCTGACTGCTTCGTCGGGAACAAGAGTTCCGTTCGTATATACGTCCAGTGTCAGCTTATCATAATCGGTAATCTGACCGACACGAGTATTTTCCACTGTCATATTTACTCTCTCAACAGGCGTATAGATGGAATCTACTGCGATAACCCCTATCGGCAAATCTTCTGATTTATTCTTATCGGAACCTACATAACCCCTGCCTCTTGTAATGGTGAGTTCCATATACAGCTTGGTTTCTTTCCCGCTGAGGGTAGCAATAACCAGATCCGGGTTCAGTATCTCAATATCCTGATCTACCTGGATATCGAATGCCCTAACGACACCCTCCCCGTCATACTCAATGTACGCAGTCTTCGGTTCATTTGTATCGCTGCTGTTTTTGATGGCAAGGCTCTTGATGTTCATGATAATCTCACTTACATCCTCCTTGACTCCGGGAATGGAACTGAACTCATGCAATACGCCTTCGATTTTAATCTGGCTTACGGCTGCGCCCGGCAGGGAGGAAAGCATGATTCTCCTTAAAGAATTGCCCAGTGTAATACCGTAGCCTCTTTCCAACGGTTCTACCACGAATTTGCCATACTTCTTATCTTCAGAGATTTCCACAACCTCAATATTGGGTCTTTCAAAATCAAACACTGCAAATACCCTCCTTTACGAACCATTGTTCCTAAATAAATGCGCCCCTGTGCAATCGAGCAGGGGAGGCTTTTCCCCCTGCTCGCCGCGCGGGGTGCGTGCAGCAAAGCTGCTAATTTCCTTGCGCACCCCTGTGCATAAAAAGGTATGCAAACAAGCGGGTACAGCCCGCTTGCTGCAAAACACATCATTTTACTTAGAATACAACTCGACGATAAGCATTTCATCAACAGGAACATCAATCATCTCTCTGGTAGGTAATTCCTTAACCGTTCCTCTCATAGCTTCCTGGTCCACATCCATCCATTCAGGAACAAGCCTTCCTGATGTCACCTCGAGGATATCTTTATATCTCTGTAAGGATTTCGCCTTCTCCCTTACTTCCACTACATCTCCGGCTTTCACAAGATAAGAAGGAATCTGCACCGGCTTCCCGTTCACAAGGAAGTGCTGATGCCCGACTACCTGCCTGGCTTCCCTTCTTGTCCTCGCAAACCCCATACGGAACACTACGCTGTCCAGCCTGCGTTCCAGCATAACCATAAGGTTTTCACCGGTCATGCCTTTCATCCTGTCTGCCTTCTTATAATAATTCCGGAAAGGCTTCTCAAGGACGCCGTAAATAAATTTTGCTTTCTGTTTCTCACGTAACTGAAGGGCATACTCGCTCATTTTCTTACCTGCCCTTGCAGATGTCCTGTTGGATTTCTTGTCATATCCCAGGTATGCAGGCTCAAGGCCCAACGCCCTGCATCTTTTTAATACCGGTACTCTGTTAATTGCCATTTTGAGGCTCCTTTCAACAATTGCCATAAACTGCCGCGCAGTCCTATGGCTTACATTTCCTTATTGTTTACAACGCACAGCCACGTCCCATACTGCTATGCTGTATGCCGCTGCGTTTTCTTCCAACTTGTTATCCATGCCGCTGTTATACACGGCGGCGTTTCGGCGGGCGGCATCCGTTATGCGGAACAGGTGTCACGTCCCTGATGCTCGTAACATCAATACCGCATGCCTGAAGTGCCCTGATGGCTGCCTCACGTCCTGAACCCGGCCCCTTTACCATAACATCAACGGTTTTCAGGCCATGCACAAGTGCAGCTTTTGCGGCAGTTTCCGCTGCCATCTGTGCTGCGTACGGAGTAGATTTCTTTGAACCTCTAAAGCCAAGACCACCGGCGCTTGCCCAGCTAAGGGCATTCCCTTCATTATCTGTCAATGTCACAATCGTGTTATTGAAGGAAGACTGGATATGCGCCTGTCCATGTTCAACGTTTTTCTTGACACGTTTTTTTGCTACTTTCTTTGTTGCAACTTTCTTTGCCATTTTAAACTAACCTACTTTCTCTGTTTCTTGATCATTTGCTGTAACAGTTCAGTTCCCTTACTTCTTCTTATTAGCAACAGTACGCTTCGGCCCTTTCCTGGTTCTTGCGTTTGTCTTTGTCTTCTGCCCGCGCACCGGCAGCCCTTTCCTGTGACGGATACCCCTGTAGCATCCAATTTCCTGAAGCCGCTTGATATTCATGGCAACTTCTCTTCTGAGATCGCCTTCTACCATATATCCCGCGTCGATTACCTCACTAATCCTCTTTACTTCATCGTCTGTCAGCTCCCTTACGCGTGTATCAGGATTTACCTTTGCTGCTTCAAGAATTTTGTTTGAACTTACCCGGCCTATCCCGTAAATATATGTGAGGCCAATCTCCACACGTTTCTCCCTGGGTAAGTCAACACCTGCAATACGAGCCATTTGCATTTCCTCCATTTACTATAATAGTTACTAAGCTGATTGGGGCACTCCCAGCACCCAACCGGAAAACCATTCCGGCCTTTCCGGAAAAGCCGCCGCGGGATCCGGACGCCTTAAGGCATTATTTCCCTGCAATAGCTTTTCTGGTATCAACAAGTAATCTCCGCAGGTTCCTTTGTTCAGTCAGATTCTATCAGCACAGCATCGGCGCAAAATATATCCTGCTCCTGACCTGCCGCATATGGAAACCAATATGGCCTGGCTATCCGGCCCATTCATCTATTTAAACCGGCATATTTCCCACTAAATAGCAAGGACTTATGCCGCTGATTTCCATTTCGAACATATCCTAACCAAACAAGGTCCCTTTGCCGCCTGCAATAACACATTTTCCCGTTTATCA